>JANNVM010000398.1:0-6531 GCA_031414455.1 Verrucomicrobiota bacterium | reverse complement strand
GTCCAGCCGCGATGAATGATCGCCAGCTTGCCGTCAGGGGACCAGCCGGCGAACTGCGTGGAGGTGTCGGCATCCGTCGCGAGTTCCCCTGCGATCTCCCGCGGCGCGGATCCATCCGCCTTCACCACGTGCGCACGCATGGTGCGGACATTCGCATGACGGCCGCCGGGCAGGTCTGTACGCAGGGTTGAATAACCGATGAGCCGGTCCGGCCACGGAGCCCCGCGCTTTTGGATTTCGGCAAAAAGGGCATCGGCGATGGCCCGCATGCCTTTGTCGCCGGGATGTCCCGCGACACCGGCATGTTCGATCCTCCGCTCCGAGCGCGCGGCATTTGATTCGTCCCGCCCCAGCGCCGCGATGTCCACAAATGTCACTCCGGCATCCGCACTCGCCTTCCGCAGAATGTCATCCTTCACGGGGTTAGGCCAAAACGAACTCCGCACGAAAAGCGCCGACCGTCCGCTGGCCTTGAACGCCGCCAGCAGCCGCCCGCAGGCCGCCGCGAACTTCGCCCGGGCTTCGTCGCCCTCCGGTTCCGGAACATTCTCACCGATGGCGAAGACGACGATGTCCGCCTGGAACTCCAGTTGGTCCTTCAATGCTGCCGCCGGAGCGTAAGTCTCGTACCCGCGCTCAAAGTCCGCGATATTCCGGACCATCGTCAGCGGTTTCGCACCGGATGCCTTCGCGATGTCCGCCGTCAGCAGATGCACGTAGTCCTTCTCCGCCGCGCTCGCCGCCATGCCCCAGTTTCCCGTCCAGCCAATGTCCGGAGCCGGTCCGTGCAATGTGAGGCTGTTTCCGAGGAAAAGGATCCTGGCCGCCGGCAGCGTGCCGATCATGGGATTCGCCGGCGGCGTGTCGGCGGCAGGCAGCGCGGTGAGCAGCGTTACCAGGAAGAGAGCGATGGAGAGGAATTTCTTTTTCATGCGGCGGTCTGTCTCCACAACGCACGCACCACCCGTTCCCGTTCATCAGCAAGGATCTGACGGCAGGCGGATGGCGGAACCGCGCCTCTGCCACGAAGAGGCCCCGGCAACGTGGCAACGCCGGAGGCGTGTCAGAAATTAGCCAGGGGTGAGCCGACCGAAGGGAGACAGCCAGCCGCAGGCTGCCCGCAGGGTGAGCGCAGCGAAGCAACCAACGCGGAACCCCCGGGCAGCCCCAACAAACCATGCGCGCTCCGGAGGCGGCGGGAGAACGGCACTCACTTTGACTGTTTCCAGTCAAGGTTTGCCGGTTTGGGAAATAGCGGAGCCGACATTTGGTAAAAGGACGCCGTTTTTTGCCGCGCCGCGATGCCTTTCCGGCAACGGCAGGGCGAGGCACGGCACAGGGGAGAAATCTTTTTCCCCACAATAATGTTTAGCAAAACCAAGACGAACCCCATCGCCCCCCTCCCAAACCGTCTGCCGCCACGAGAGTGGACCGCTTGATCTTTGACACTCCCACCTCCACTGGACATCCATCAGCACTCACCGCACCTGACTTATGACCACACCCACCTGCCGCGGGGGCATCCTAGGTGCCCCTTTTATCGCCAGCAAGAACTGGCAGACCATTCGTGGCCCGCGGTTGAACGTTTACCGGTTTTAGGGGGTCTCTGTTAGCGCCATGAAGACATTTTCCGCATTCATCCGCTGCGTGGGTTTCGCCGCCTGTCTTGCCCGCCCGGTGGCCGGGCAGACCAAAATTGAAAAGCCGGATGCGGAGACGCTCATCACTCGGCTGACGGAGCTGGATGCGGAAGGCGTAGGGCTTTCCACGGGAGTAACGGGTGGCGACTTTCCGCCAGTCGCAGGGCAGTTTTCGTTTCACATGGGACTTATTTCTCCGCGCCGTCCTCTGAATGAGAGCAGGGTGCTGACTCAACTGGTGGCGCTGGGGCCGGAGGCGATGCCGGCGCTGCTCCGGCATCTCGATGACAAACGGGTCACGAAACTGGTGATCGAACATCATTTTGGCATGGGCACGATGTGGTATGCGACGGAGATGCATGCAGGGAGTGAGTCCGAGCGGCAGGCGATCAAAGATGCGGGGATCGAAAGCGGTCAGAATATTCCCGGCATAGACGAGAAGAATATCGATAAGCACACGATCACCGTGGGCGATGTATGTTTTGTGGCACTGGGCATGATCACCAATCGCGGCTACTCGGCGGTCCGCTACCAGCCAACAGCATGCATTGTCATCAACAGTCCGGTGCAGTCTCCGGGACTGGCCAAAGCAGTGCGGGGCATCTGGGGACCCGCGGGAGAAAAAGCCGGACGCGAACGATTCCTGACGTGGCTGCGTGAGGATTTCCACCGTGGCTCGACGGGCGCGGCGACGCGCTTGCTTTATTATTTCCCGGAGGAAACGGCGGGAGAGGTGCTGGAGGAACTTCGCAAGCCGGGACGCTCACCTTACGATGAACAGTATTTCCTGCGCGCCACTGCCTGGACACCACACCCGGGCATTCGCGCTGAGGTGCAGAAGAAGGTGCTGGCCACGGATATGGCACAACTGGCCGAATCCGGCGCGGCTGCCTTCGGCGGAGGAAAGGAGCCGGCGGACTATGAAAAACTGACAAAACTCATCTCCCGGTGGAAGGCGAACAAAGAAGGCAGCGCGGCGGCACAGTCGTTCCTGAATACGGGCTTGGCATCATGGCCCGACCGCCGGGAACACACGTTGGAACTCTTCTTCAGAGAGGCTTCGCGGGACTGTATGCTGGCAGGCATCGTATCCTGCTACACCGCCGGTCCGCTGCCGGTGCGTCCGTTGATTCCGCTGCTGAGCAGGAAGACCGGGGGCTATGGGCGATACCTTATTCATGGAGAAGGTGTGCGCGAAGAGCCTGAAGAGAGTGATTTTCTCGACTACCGCTTCTGCGACAATGTGTGGGAAATCATCTGCCGTTCGCTGGGGGACACTAAGGCGGCCTGCACCGGCAGCCGGAAGACAATGGACCGGCAGATCAAAGAACTGGAGGGACGGTTGAAAAACGAGGAGGCAAAATGGCCTTACTCCGCAGCGGAAATTGAGGCGCGGCAGGCGGAGCAGAATCAAATGGCCCGGGCCAAAGCGGCGGCGGTACAAGAGGCGGACGGCAAAAAAGCCGGTCCGGCTTTGCGTGCTCTGCTGATTCTCCAGAATGACCGCGCGGGCATGGAACTGTGGCTGAAAAGTGCGGGCCGGTTGCTGCATCCAGCTGCTGAGAACAAAGACAACTGGTCGCTCGCAGTCGCCAATCGCGGTCATTATAAGAAGCGGCTGCTCGACGAATTGACGCCGGAGCAGCGCGAAACTCTGGAAAAGACACTAACCCAGAGGGCGCTGACACTGCTGCGTGCGGTGCCCCGCGCCGGCTGGCCCGGCGAAGACGCGACGGCGCTGGTATGCCTGTGCGGCTGCGTAACCCAGGACGCGAACCACCCGGCGTTGAAGGCGGCGCTGGAATGCCAGCAGGCGGCCCTGACAAAGAAGGGCTGGCCCAAGGATCACGACACCGGCCGTCTGCTCAAAACGCTGGAGATTCTTCTGGAACGCGGCACGCCGGGCAGCGGAACGCTGCTGCTGCGTCTGACGGAAACGTCCAGTCCCGATGCAGTGGGGTCGTTTGCCACACAGGAGTTTTTCTCCCTGATTGCCGGTGCTCAGCATCTGCCGGAGGGGGCAAAAGCGGCGGAGCATTGTTTTCAGAATCCCGGGTCTCCGTGGCTGCTCTCAAAATGCGGCTATGCGCGGGCCAGTGAGTTCGGTAGTGCCCGCCTGTTGAAGGTATCCGCCTTTCGCAAGGCGCTGGCGGTCGCACTTTCCAATGAAACCGAAACGGGGCAGCTTACCATCAGAGAGGACGACAAGGACTACTGCTGGATCGAGTGGGAGGGCAGTTCCTCCGGCATGGGTGTGGAGAAAGGCGAGGCGGCAGGGGTGAAGCCTGGTGAAAAAATGCCCGTGCGGGCCTGTGATGCGCTGCTGGAGGGAATCCGGAACGCAGTCTTCTCCGGCTACGAAGGACCGGATTTCCACATCTACTGGCCACTGGAAAAACGGAACGCAGTCCGGAAGCTGTGGCTGGAGTATCTGGCGAAGCCGCAGTGAATATCCGCATGCCGGTACATCAGGCCACGCGCTGCCGCGGGTCATTCCAGGCCCGGCTGCACGCGCCCTCAGACATTCTTTGACGGCTGCGCAGGCGGGATTCAGTATAGCTGTATTCATTCGCGCACCTTACCTAACTCATGACCACACCCACCTGCCGCTGGGGCATCCTCGGTGCCGCTTTCATCGCCCGCAAGAACTGGCAGGCCATTCGTGACGCCGGGAATGCCAGTCTCGTGGCCGTGGCCAGCCGCGATCCCGCGCGGGCGCAGGCTTTCATCGCCGAATGCCAGTCCAGCGCGCCGCATCCGGTCGTGCCGGAAGCGATGGACAGCTACGAGGCGCTGCTCGCCCGCAGAGACATTGACGCCGTTTACATCCCGCTGCCCACCGGGCTGCGCAAGGAATGGATCCTCCGCGCCGCGCAGGCCGGCAAACACGTGCTCGTCGAAAAACCCGTCGGGTGCACTGCTGCGGACGTAGTCGAGATGATCGCCGCCTGTGAGAAGCATCGGGTCCATCGCCTCGTTCTACTGCTCCTTCACCGCCGCGCATGCCCAGTGGGCCGTCGTCAGCGGGGACAAGGCCCTCCTGCAGGTTTCCGACTTTGTCCTGCCATTCTCCGGCACGCAAACCAGCTTCCGCCTCACCCGCAGCGAATTCAGGCTCGACCGCTGCCGCTTCGACATGCATGAGGGCGGCAACCTTGAGTCGATTGCGGAACCCGGCAGCAACTCCCCTAACTCCCAGGAATCGGCCATGTTCCATGACTTCTCCCGGCTCGTGCTTTCCGGCGAACGCGATGCCCGCTGGCCGCGGATCAGCCTGCTCACCCAGCGGGTGCTCGATGCCTGCCTGCAATCGGCACGGGAGGGATCACGGGTGGTGCAGCTGAGCGGTGACGGCTGAAACACTGAAGCCGGAAAGCCTGCACTCCAGTGCCGCGGTGAAGATCTGAAAGCGCCCCCCACAAAGAATGCTCGACACTGTCTCCGCGGATTCCACAGTGGGATTAGTGAAACCGGAGCCGAATGTTTCCCCTTCCCCTTCGCCACCTTTGCCGGGCACGGCGGAGGGATTGCTCCCGTTCATCTACGAGGAACTGCGGAGACTGGCGCAGCACCGGATGGCCATGGAGGCCCCCGGACAAACCCTGCAGCCCACCGCGCTGGTGCATGAAGCGTGGCTGCGACTGGGTGGTGATGCACAGCCCGAATGGCAGAACCGCGCCCACTTTTTTGCCGCCGCCGCCGAAGCGATGCGCCGCATCCTGGTCGATCGCGCCCGCCGCCGCCAGGCCGCCAAACGACAGGGCGGGTGCGAGTCGAACGACACGGAGGCCCTGGAGATCGCGTCCCCCGCTGCCGACGATGGATTGCTGCGGGTCAACGAAGCCCTCGAGAAGTTCGCGGCAGTTGATCCGCGCAAGGCGGACCTCGTAAAACTCCGCTACTTTGTCGGTATGACCTTCGACGAAACGGCCACGGCTCTCGGCGTCACCGTGCCTGTGGCCAAACAATGGTGGGCCTATGCGCGGGCATGGCTTACCGCGGAATTGCGGGAAGGAATCCCCCCTGAAGGTCAGCGAAAATGCACGGCGTTCAGGCGTCCGTGAAATATTCTGAAAAACTTCATACTATTCGGCCGCCGGTTGCGCATGTAGAAACAGATGAACCCATCACCCATGCCATCTGCCCATGATCGTGAGGCCGTCCTGTTCGCGCTGGCTCTCGAAAAATCCGCCGCCGAAAGGCCGGCCTTTCTGGCGGCCGTCTGCGGTGAAAACGAATCCCTCCACCGTCGCCTCGAATCGCTGCTCGCCGCGCATGAACAACCCGACAACCTGCTCGCTGTGCCGGACAATGCTGACCGGCCCACGATCAAAATCGATCTCACCGACGCACCAGACGAAGCCGTCGGCCAGAAGCTCGGACGCTACAAACTTTTGGAACGCGTCGGTGAAGGCGGGTGCGGCGTGGTCTACGTCGCCGAACAGACCGAGCCGGTGCGGCGGCGCGTGGCGCTGAAGGTGATCAAGCTGGGCATGGACACCAAGCAGGTCGTCGCCCGGTTCGAGGCCGAGCGGCAGGCGTTGGCGATGATGGATCATCCGAACATCGCCAAGGTTCTGGATGCGGGAACGACCGACACGGGCCGTCCGTTCTTTGTGATGGAACTGGTGCGCGGCATCCGCATCACCGACTACTGCGACCAGGCCAATCTCAGCACCAAGGAGCGGCTGGATCTGTTCATCAAGGTCTGCCAGGCCATCCAGCACGCGCATCAGAAGGGGATCATCCATCGGGACATCAAGCCGTCGAACATCCTGGTCACGCTGCACGACGGCGTACCGGTGCCGAAGGTGATTGATTTCGGCATTGCCAAGGCGACGCAGGGTGAGTTGACCGACAAGACGATCCATACCCAGTTTCAGCAGTTCAT
>JANNVM010000397.1:0-1619 GCA_031414455.1 Verrucomicrobiota bacterium | reverse complement strand
GCTGTCGCGAGAGAATCCGGGATCGTCCCCAATCGGCAGGCGATCCTGCGTCTGCTCAAGCAGCAGGGGCCGAGCGATTCGGCATCCCTGGCCGCGCAACTGGCCATCTCCGCCATGGCGGTCCGCCAACACCTCTACGCCCTGCGCACTCAAGGGCTGGTGACTTACCAGGAAGAGCAACGCCCCATCGGCCGGCCAGCCAAGATGTGGTGCCTGACGCCGGCCGCCGCGCCGCATTTTCCCGACTCCCATGCGGGGTTGACCGTGAATCTGCTGAACGCGGCCAAACAGACCTTCGGCGAAGAGGGCGTCAAACGAGTCATCTCGCGATGCGCCGAGCAACAGATCGAGACCTACCGGTCCCGCATCCCGGCCCGCGCTTCGCTCCAGAATCGACTGCGGGCGTTAATTTCCCTTCGCAACGAAGAAGGATTCATGGCCGAAGTGCAGCGCCAGCCTGACGGTTCGTTCCTGCTGATCGAGAACCACTGCCCGATCTCCGCCGCGGCCAAGGTGTGCCCCAAGCTGTGCGATGCGGAAATGGAGGTCTTCCGCGCCATTCTTGGCGAGGGCGTCACCATCGAGAGAGCGGAGCACATGGTGGCCGGTGCCCGTCGCTGCGTTTACTGCATTCGGACAGGCGAGAGTTGAAAAACGATTTTACCCCACGCCGACTTCGTCATCGAAGGCTACGTGAACCCGCGCGAGCCGTCCGCAACGAAGGCCCGTTCGGCGACCACCTCTCTCCCGAGTTTTTTAAGACAGAGTTCTGGTTCATGTGGTCCACTACCTTTGCTTTCCAGCCTTGGCACAGCGCGGTTGAGTTTAAGCGCTACCTACTGCGTTTCATGATGGAGTTCAGTCGCATCGAGACGCTCTTTGACATGATGAATCAACTCAGCGGCAATGAGGCCGGCACGGGTGGGTTGGTCACGTTCAAGGATTCGAACTGGATGATGTCCATCGTGCTCGCTCACCAGCCGCACTTCATCAACCAGCCTGCTGATGTGCAGGTGTTCTGGGGATACTCGCTGTTCCCGGACCGGAGCGGAAACTTCGTCGCCAAACCCATGTCAGAGTGCAACGGCGCGGAGATGTTGCAGGAGCTCTGCGGTCATCTGCGCTTTGATCCGGAAGTCGTCGCCTCCGCCAACTGCATTCCCTGCATGATGCCTTACATCACCAGCATGTTCATGCCACGTCAGCACAGTGATCGCCCTCTGCCCGTGCCTCCAGACTCGAAGAACTTCGCCTTCATCAGCCAGTTCGTCGAGATCCCAGATGATGTCGTCTTTACCGTCGAGTATTCAGTCCGAGCGGCTCAGATGGCCGTTTATCAGTTGCTCGGCATCGAGCGGGAGATTCCGCCCGTGGCGCGACACGACAAAAAACTGAGTGTGCAGTTCGAGGCGCTCATCAAGGCTTTCAAATGATGCGACTCATTCCGTGGCCAATTCATCAACACAAATTCTCTGCTCTATGACCAATCCCACGACCAGCCGCGAGATACGCCTCGCCTCACGCCCCACAGGCGTGCCCACCGCCAGCAACTTCACGCTGGCTGAGGTCACGCTAGAGCCGCTGCAAGATCAGCAAGTGCTCGTGCGCAACCTGTTCAT
>JANNVM010000396.1:0-4489 GCA_031414455.1 Verrucomicrobiota bacterium | reverse complement strand
CAATCATGGCCATGCCGATCCGGTCCTTGACGCTGCCAAGGGGATTGAAAAATTCGCACTTCAGCGCGACCGTTGCGCCGACGCCTTTGCTGACGCTGTAGAGGCGCACGAGGGGTGTGCGGCCCACAGTTTCCACGATGTTATTGTAAATTTGGCCCATAGGAGTGAACGTATTGCCGGAAATTTCCGAAGGGCAGCCATAATGCCACGCCGGGGGAGCGCAAGAAAGTTTTGCGCCCTGGTCCAGTGCCTGGGGCTCCACCGGTTTTCAGCCAGCGGTCAGATGCGCCGCCCCGCAGAGGGGGCAGGTGTAACGCGGCGAAATTCCTGAAACAGCGCGGTTAAATTCTGAAAAGCCTGAAGTCATGTCCGGCAGCGTGATTTTCCTCCCTGTCAGTGCGTCTCTGGCTGCTTTCGGGTCAGCCCGGAAGCCTTCCAGCACCCCGGTCAGTTCATCCCGCGGCGGGAGTTCAGGCGATGGTGTGCATTTTTGCACAGTCTTTTCTTTCATTCGGGCCGCGATTCCATTATACCCGTTCCACTATGAATCCCCGCTTATCACCCGTCATCGTGCAGGTGCTATTGACGTTCGTGACCCTGGTTGGGTTGAGCGGTCGGGCGGGTGCCGCGACCTATTTCGCGGACTTCAGTTCGGACCCGTCTCCGGCATTGACGGTCTTTCGAAGTTCTGCTCAGGTAGGTCAGCGGTTCCCGACGGGCGGCAATACCGGCGGGCACTTCGTCCTGACTCCGGCCTCAACCGGACAGCGATGTGTGGTCAAACTGCCGGATCTCGATCCCGCGAAGGCCGTGTCCACTTTCGACATCAGGATGGATTGCCGCATTGGCGGCGGATCGAATGTGCCGGCGGACGGGATGAGCATAAACTTCGCCCTCGCCGGCGATCCGGTGCTCACAGCGGGAACCGGATTTCTCCCTTCGCCTGACGGTGGAGCTGATTCCCCGGACGAGGGCACTGCGACGGGGCTTTCCGTCTGCATGGATGCATGGGACAACGGCGGAAGCGACTGGGTGGGATTCACCGTGAAACACAACGGGGCGGTGATCGCGCAGGCCGGCGCCGACCTCCGCCACGGCGGCCTGACGGAATCCGCATCGCTGCAAACCGGACCGATTAACCGCAGCGGCGGCGACACGACCTCCCTGCTCGGCTGGGCGCCGCTGCGCATCATTCTCTATCACACCGGGCGGCTGGACGTATTCTGGAAAAACGTCAGGGTCATTAACTCCGTCCAGACCTACTGGGTGCCCGCCAGCGGGTATTTCGTGATTGGCGCACGCACCGGCGGGGCCGCGCAGTTGCACGATATTGACAATCTCACTGTCACCACCACGGCCGCCACGACGGCCCTTGTGGAGGTGACGCCGCGTCCGGCAAGGGTGCAGTTTGCCTTCATCGATGCTCCAAACGCCCTCGTGCTCAATTCTCTGGCGCTGCGCATCAATGGAGCTTCCGTTCCGGTGTCGGACACCGTGAATGCCTCCCCCTACAAGCGGTTCGCGTGGCTCCCTGTATCGCCGCTGGTTCCGGGGGCGGATTACAATTATTCGATTACGGCAACCGGCGGCATCAATGTGGAGGGGACCTTTCGCGCGCCGGTCTATGCACGAATCGCCGCCAGCAAGGCCGTCGCTTACAGCAATATCGATACCAGCGCCGAAGCGACGGGCGTGCGCATTGTCACCCGGCAAACAGAGGCCGTGCGCCCCGACACCATCCTCGACGCCGAGCGGCAGCTCCGCGGCGACTTTGGCGGCAACACGGCCGACTCCACCGGTGCCGCGGAAGACGGGAGTTTCATCGTACCCTTCGTCAATTTCGAAGAGAATGCTCAGGCCGAGGGATATTTTACTGCGGCGACAACGATTTATGAAACTCCGCAGGACCGGCTGGTGCCCGGCATTCCTGGCAGCCGGACGTCCGGCAATCGTGACAATTATGTCGTCGAGGCGACGGCGTACGTTTCGCTGCCGGCGGGGTTGACCCGGATGGCCGTGCGCAGTGATGATGGCTTCAAGCTGACCTGCGGGCTCGACGCGCGTTCACCCTTCGCTCAGGAAATTGCGCGATTCGACGGCGGGCGCGCGGCATGGGATTCAGAGTTCGACATTTACGTCGATGCCGCGGGTTACTATCCGTTTCGTCTTCTGTGGTTCGAGGGCGGCGGAGGATCGAGCTGTGAATGGTATGTGATCCTCACCGACGGCCGGAAAGTTCCGGTAGGCGGACACCGCTACGGGACCATCAATCCGACGGTGCTGCCGGCGCGGGTGGATTGTTTTGCGCGGTTGCTGCCGTCGTTTTCCCGGCCGCGCTTTATCGACTGGGTGGAGCCGCCGCCGGGGGCCACGGGAGTGCCGGCCGGACGAATCGTGACGGTCACCACCGGCGGGGCGCGCGAGCCGGGTTTCACCCTCACAGTGGACGGACAGCCTGCCTTCGCCGAGGCACCGAGGGGGTCGTCCACTTTCTCCATTCTGCCCGCAACAGTGGAACGGTTCTGGGTCGATCCTGGCGAATCCCACACCGTGGGTCTGACCCTCGACGGTGTCACGAGGACCTGGAGCTTCACGCGGGAGGTCTATGGGGTGCTTCCTGTGGAAAGCTACACGCGTTTTGGCACCGGCAGAAATCCGGGATTCAACTGGCGAATATTCCAGACGGCCAAAGCGAATCCCGACGGCAATGATGCCGCGGAGGAAATTCTCGCCGGTGTCTTCGGGCCGAACATCGCCACACCCGCCGCGCCCAGCGACTGGAGCTATGATGTGTCAGGATTTCTGAACTTCAGCCATGACGGCAGCGCCGCCGGTCTGCTGACAAACGATGCCGCCATGCCCGGCCTCACCGGTTCCCTGACAAATGCCGCCGTGGAGGTTCTCGGTTATCTTGAGATGCCCGTACCGGGCTTCCGCACGCTCGCGGTCACCAGCGATGACGGCTTCCGGCTCTCGACTTCCGGCATGCCGCACTCTCCATTGCGGATTGTCGCGCCGTCGAATTTTTCCGGTTACACGCCCGCCGTGGAATCGCTCATGGCCCCTGTCAGCGCTGTGCCGGTGCGCGGATCGCTGGCCATTCCGAATCCCGCTGATGCCTCCGGTCCGCTGCTGAACGCCGCCCAGCTCGCCGGAAAGATCGCCCTCGTGGACCGGAGCGACAACGTTCTCTTCAGCGACCAGATCCGCCGCTGTCAGAACGCGGGGGCCATCGGTGTCATCGTCATCAACACCGCGGCGCTGCCATCCATCCGCATGACCGGCCGCGGGTTTCCCGCGTTCACCATTCCGGCCGTGATGATCAGCGGGCTCCTCGGCGTCTTTATCAAGCTCGATCCGGCTCCCTTCATCGTCGAACTTGCCAGAGACCGCACCGGCATTCTCGGTGAGTTCGACGGCGGCCGCGGTGCCGGCGAAACGAAGTTCACTTTCTTCGTTCCCATTGGCGGCGTCTATCCGGTGCGCATGACTTACGAACAGGGCGGGGGCGGAGCGAACGTGGAACTCTATCACTACTACGCCAATGGCGGCCTGCCGGTTCCGGTCGGCACGGGGGATGCAAATTCGCTGGCGATGCCGATGCTCTACCGCAACCGCCTCGAACCCGTCAGCCCCACCAGACTGGACTACGTCCCGGCCACGCGACAGTTCCGCGCGTGGCTGCCGCTGACGGCTGGTGATTTCCTCCATGTGGACCGATCGTTCATCTTCGACTACTCCGTGTGGCCGGCGTGGCAGACCGTTCAGGAACTCTCCGCCGCTCCCGCCGCAGGGCAGCCGTATGTGTTCGTTCGTCCGCAGGCCCCGGACCCGGCCTCCACGCGCCAGTTCTTCCGCTTCGAAGCCCTGCGATCCCTCGAGCCGCCGTAACGGGGGGAGAAGATTCATGACAAGCGGAGTTTGGAATGACGGCGGCAAGCATGGGAGGCGTATGCCACCCCGGACACCGCTTCGGATAAGAAGGCGAACTACTCGTCCACCTACGACCAGTTCTCGATCAAACACACGGGCAAGTAGCGCAACGAACTTGAAGGCACCCAGTCCGGGTGGAGGTTTCGGCGGATGCTGCCGCCGGTCTTGAATGGGACCGGCGGCAGTCTGTTTACGAGCGGTTCGACGGCGACGAGTTCCTTTCCTCGCTGACAATTCGCGAACTACTCCTCTCCTTACGGAACCACAGGCCACAGAACCACAAGAACCACAGGCCACACCAATAATTTAGGAAATCGTTGGCATTGAGCGGCATGTGCGGCGTGCTCTCCGGAGTTTGATCGGTACGCGCAGGCCTCCGTGGTCGGGCGCGCACGTTCCGGCGCAATTTCATCGGGCACCGGGCAACTTCACCCGCAGAAAAGATTCAGGCGGGAACAATTGACGGGAACAATTGGACAGGCCAATGCTCCCCTTTGAACAGGTCCCGTCAGTAGGAAACCCGAGGTGAGCAAACACACGAGCGGAGAGCGGAGAA
>JANNVM010000395.1:0-5774 GCA_031414455.1 Verrucomicrobiota bacterium | reverse complement strand
GAAATGAACGAACTGATCGCGGCTCAGGCGCAATTCCTCCAGCAGCCGCAAACACTCCCTCCGGCTGGCGACAGGGCGGTTTTCCGCAAAACGCTTCACCCAGCTCATGCCAGGACCGTTTTCCTGCTCCATTGCTTTGATCGCCTTCGCCCGCCACAGGCTGATCCCGAACGCCACACCCATGCCGGCGAGCAGGATCACAACGACGGTCTTGAACTGGAAGGCATGATCGCGGCTCAGCGCGGCAATGCGTTTGAATTTGAAGCTCATGTCAGGGGGTGGGGGAGGGGAGGGGAGGAGTAATCAGTAATCAGTAATCAGTAATCGGTGATCAGTGCATGTTGGATCAGGAACTGACCACTGACCACTGACCACTGACCACTGACCACTGACCACTGACCACTGATTACTGATTACTGATTACTGATTACTGATTACGATGACCGCTATTCGTGACAATACCCCCCGCGACCTGCCAGATGGCATCCGGACGGAAGGAATCATCGAGCCAGTTCAAATGCGTGGTGGTGATAAGTTTTTGGGAGGCGGCGGGCAGGGCGCGGAGGAGGGCATTCCGGCGGCGGGGGTCGAGTTCGCCGAAGATGTCGTCCATGAGGAGAAGGGGATCGCGCCCGCATTGCGCCGTGAGCACGGCGGACTGGGCGAGCTTGAGCGCGAGGGCGATGGTGCGCTGCTGGCCTTCGCTGGCAAAGCGCGCGGCGGGCAGACCGTTGATAGCGATGGCGATGTCGTCGCGGTGGGGGCCGATGAAGGTGACCCGCCGCCGCATTTCCTCCTCGCGGGCGGCGGCGAGTTGCACCGCAAAGTCACCGCCGCCCGACGGCTCGTAAGTTAGTGTGAGAATTTCCTCTGCCCCGCCAATGTCGCGATGGGCGGCCGCGGCCTGCGGCGCGAGCGCGGCGATGAGTTCGCTGCGCAGGGCATGCAGCACCGCGCCGTGCTCCCCGAGCACCTGCGTCCATGCGTCCACCTGACGCCATTGAGGCGCGGCATCGCGCTTCAGCAGGAGGTTCCGTGCGCGCAGGGCCTTGTCATAGGAACGCAACGCAACGCGGTACTCCGGATGCACCTGCGAACCCAGGAAATCCAGATAGCGGCGCCGCGCCTCCGACGCGCCGGCGACGAGTTCGCTGTCGCCGTTGCCCATCCACACGACGAGTCCGCTCACCGCCAGGTAGTCGCCCGGCCGCCGCGCCGGCACGCCGTCCACGCTCAGTTCCCGCGCCGCGCCCGCGGTGTGTTTGAGTTCCTTTTCATCGAACGTGCCCGCCACACCGAACACCTCCGCGCCAAAACGGATCAGCTCCTTCCCGCCCTGACATCTCGGCGACTGCAGCCGCAGCAGCACGCACACGGCTTCCAGGAGCGACGTCTTGCCCTGCGCATTGTCGCCGACAAAAAGCGTCACCCCGTCCGTTAGGGGGCAGCGCAGCGAGCGATAGCAGCGGAAGTCCTGAAGCCTGAGAGAAAGGAGGGGCATGAAAGCGCCGAGCGTAAGACCGCCGGGCCCCTTGTCAAAACAAGGACTGCGTCCTCATGCTCCCATTGCCTTCTCACTCCGGCGCGGCGCTTTCACATCTTTGAGATCGAAGAAGTCCATGATTTTGTCCGGCGTCTCAGCGTACTTCTCGATGAGGCGGCCGAGGTTTTTCTGGAGGGCGATGGCGGCGGCCCGGCGCCGGGATTCCTGATGTGAAGACGTTCCGGACACTCCGCCCTCCGCGTCCTGCTGCTCCTCGCGGGCCGTATTGATGGCGCTGTAAAAAGCGCTCACAAGCCGGGCCACGGCCGACATCGCCGGCACCGCCGCAAGGCTGGCCGCAAGGGTCCGTACTGCCGCGATGCGGCTGTCGGTGGATCCCTGCTGGAAGGGGCGCCGGCCATGGGGAAAGAGCCGGAGATGGCCAGGGCTGCCTGGCATATAGGTTCCCTGGAGCACATCAGTGCAACTCACCATCGTAACCCACCTGCCAATGTGTTCGCCGCGCAGTTGCGCGATGAGCTTGCGGATCGTCTGCGTCCGCGCCTTCCACAGGCCGCGGCCTCCCATCAAGGCCACCATCGCGGCGCTCCATGCATTCTGTGCCAACTCCACCCGCGCCAGCATCACGGGAAAGTCAGGGTCGCCCGGGGACCGTTCCACCGCTCTCCTGCACTTATGATAGTGATCAGCCAGCAGGGCGTCCATCGCCGGAAATCGCCGGCGCGTCGTGGTTTCAAAGAGATTGACGCCGAAGTTCCAGTCCATGTCCGTTGAATGTTAGGTTAGTGTCAGGAAAAGGTGCCGGTCTCTTCACCGCTCCGCTGCTCCGCCTCGATTTTCCGCCCGGGATTTCCCCTCTTCTTGATAGCAGCCCCGGATTCCGGCCGCAGCCTTCTCTCCGCCGCCGGCAGTTTCTCCAATTTCCCTGCTCCCTGCTCCCCAAACGCAAAGAAAAGCAGCTTCCGCTTCTCTTCTGACTGCAAGAGACGCTGGAAATTTGGAGTGGAAATTCCAATGCAGTTGAAGCAAGTATTGGAAGGGTAATGAAAAGTTCTGATACATTGATTGCAGTTGAATTGATTGAAACAAAAATATCAAGCAGTTGTTTATACAATGTAGGAAATTTAATGATTACGTAATGGTCGAAAACAGTATGGGACAATTTACAGATTGGTTTTTGGCGGATCGAGGAGATCGGCATTACCAATTGGCATCAACTGATTTGCGAACCTAACTCATTTTTTGACCTCGATGGCGGCTTGTCATGATTTTTGGATCCGAACTGTCTCCGACTGACCTGCACGACACGTCGAAATTCAGATGCCCACTCCCAATTCCCGAGGGATCATTCCCCTGAGATCCGCTGGGGAAAGCCCGCTCTCCCGGTAGGCGCGGAGGGATCGGGCGTCATCGCGCTTTGCGAGACGCTTGCCGTTCTCATCGCAAATCAGCCGGTGGTGCCGCCAAACGGGGCAGGGAAGATCCAGCAAAGCCTGAAGCAGCCGGTGAATGTGCGTGCTGGCGAAGAGATCCTCTCCCCGTGTAACCACGGTGATATGCTGCGCGGCATCGTCCACCGTCACCGCCAGATGGTAACTCGTGGCGATGTCCTTCCGCGCCAGAATCACGTCGCCAAGCAGGGTCGGGTCCGCCTTCTGCAGGCCGCGATCCAGATCAATCCACGTCAACGGCCCCGTCATCCGCAGCGCCTTCGTCACGTCCAGCCGGAGGCAATAAGGAACTCCAGAGGCCATCCGCTCCGCGCGTTCCACATGGAACATTCCGCGGCAAGCCCCCGGATAAAGCGGCCCCTCTGGTCCCTGCGGCGCATCTATGGTCGCCAATTCCGCCCGGGTGCAGAAGCACGGATAGAGCACTCCCAGCCGCTCCAGCCGCTCCAGCGCCGCTTTATAAAAGGGCATCCGCTCCGACTGCCGCCACACCGGCTCCGGCCACCTCAGCCCCAGCCAGGCCAAGTCTTCAAAGATCGCCTCCTCATAATGCGCCCGACACCGCGTGGTGTCTATATCCTCCAGCCGCAGGAGAAACGTGCCATTTCCCGCCTGCGCCTCCTCCCACGCCCTCAACGCCGCGTAGGCATGCCCCAAATGGAGCAGGCCGGTAGGAGTGGGAGCGAAACGGGTGATCATGGGAATAGGTCAAACGCCCGGAACCAAGCACCCAATTGCAGGTTTGCCAAGTCCAGGGGAATAGGTCATCATGCGGCCATGAAACTGCACGCTGTCATCCACGAAGCCGAAGAAGGCGGGTATTGGGCCGAAGTGCCAGCCTTGCCCGGCTGCGTCACTCAGGCAGAGACCCTGCCGGAGTTGGAGCGCAATCTATACGAGGCTGTGGAAGGCTGGCTGCTGGCTGCTGAACCCACTGAAGAACCCGCGGAGGGACATCTGTTCGCCCTCGCGGTATGAAGTGTGTCAACGGCAAACGGCTGGCCCGCCTCGTGGAGGCCAACGGCTGGCGTTTGGCAAGGATCAACGGCAGCCACCACATCTACGTCAAAGAGGGCCGTATGGAGCGGCTCGTCATCCCCATCCACGCTGCCAAAGCCGGGGCGGGTGCGAGGGGTGTGATGGTTGTCCGAAGAAGGACTACCACGCAGGGCAGGTGCAGATGGGATATTCTGAGTCCACAAGCTTCAGTTTCTCTTTCCCGCAGGCGTCCGCTATTTGTTCAAGGACAGCCTCGTCCTCAAAGAGCGGGATCGCACAGCCTCCATTGTAAAGATACAGCGTGGTCCCGTGCGGGATGGATGTGAGGTGCTGCCTGAACCCGGCCACAGAACGGGCGCTCCAAATCTTCCGGCACGGCTGGCTGTAGAGTTCGATGGTGTAGCTGTCGGGAGGGGCAGGGGCCTCATCGGAAAGAATCACATCGTCATCGTAAAAGACCCGCATGGCATAGTCGTAGTCCAAAGACTTGTGAACACCTCGCGGCTCGGCGAGGAAAATGAGCCGGCCATTCTCATCCAACTCCCCTGCGTGAAATTCCCGCAGGCCGCCCGGTCCCGGAGACTTCCACAGCGGGCGCACGAGGAAGCCTGCACAGACCATGACCGCAAGCATCACAGCAAAAAAGCCCGCACGTTTCATGCCTCAAGACTAGCGCACGGTTCCGCCTCGGCAATAAGGCGTTGCGGCCGTTCCAACATCACCGTCAGTAGTGCCACATCCGCGGGGGTGACGCCCTGGATGCGGCCGGCTTGGCCGAGGGTTTGGGGGCGGATGGTGGTGAGTTTGTGCCGGGCTTCGGTTTTGAGGCCTTTGATGGCGGTGTAGTCGAAGGTGGCCGGGATGGGTCGGTCTTCCATTCGGGCGGTGCGGGCGACCTGGTCCTGCTGGCGGTCGAGGTAGCCGGCGTATTTGAGGTCGGTTTCAAGAAGCTCCCAGATCGGGGCAGGGAAGGTGGCGCGCAGGTCGGAAGGGAGTTTGGGCCAGGCGTTCTCAGGGCGGCGGAACCATTTTTCCAGATGGATGCCCTCCAGAACGGTCTCGCGGGCGAGTTTGTGGGCGGCGACGAGAGTGGCAGCCTTTTCAGCAGTGCGGCGGGCGCGTTCAGTGGTAACGATGCCGAGTTCTGCCGCAGCGGGGGTGAGTCGGAGATCGCAATTGTCCTGGCGGAGGAGAAGGCGGTATTCGGCGCGGCTGGTGAACATGCGGTAGGGCTCCGTAACGCCCTTGGTGACGAGGTCGTCGGCCATGACTCCGAGGTAGGATTCGCTGCGCTTCGGGACGAAAGGGGGCGAGCCGCGGAGCTTGAGGGCGGCATTGATGCCGGCGAGCAGTCCCTGGCCGGCGGCTTCCTCGTAGCCGGAGGTGCCGTTGATTTGCCCCGCGAAATAGAGGTGCTCGATGCGTTTGGTTTCAAACGTAGGGTAGAGCTGGGTGGGCGGGCAGAAGTCGTATTCGACGGCGTAGCCGGGGCGGAGGATGTGGGCGTTCTCCAAACCGGGAATGGTCCGGATGAAGGCGAGCTGGACTTCGTAGGGCAGGGAAGTGGAGACGCCGTTGATGTAGTATTCGCCCGTGTGGCGGCCTTCGGGTTCGAGAAAGAGCTGGTGAGCGGTCTTGTCGGCGAAGCGCACGACTTTGTCCTCAATGCTGGGGCAATAGCGGGGACCGACGCCTTCGATGATCCCGGCATACATCGGGGACTTGTCGAGATTGGCGCGGATGATGTCGTGCGTGGCTGGTGTGGTGTGCGTGATATAACACGGGATTTGTTCCACGTGGAACGCGGGGTCGGACCAGCG
>JANNVM010000394.1:0-2961 GCA_031414455.1 Verrucomicrobiota bacterium | reverse complement strand
TTCCATCCAGCGCCAGCACTTTTCGAAGAACACGACGCCGTCATCGTCGGTGGGACGTTCGGCATCGCCGGCGGAACCGAGGATGAGCCGGTCATAGACCATGAAGTCGGTGGCGAAAAGAATGCGGTCCTGATGTTTGGTGAAGATGCGGCGTACTTCCTCCGGCGCGTGACGCCCGACTTCCGGAATGCGCGCGGCGAGATCGGCCATCATGTTGGGATGCGCATCGAGCGCGCGGTCCACCCACTGAATGTCCTCCGAGTTGTTGGCGAAGTGGACGCAGATGAAAGTGGTCTTCGGATGTTTTTCGATGACGCGGTTGAGCGACGCCAGCAATTCCTCGCGCGGCGGATACTTCGCCGGATCGCCGAACCACCAGCTTTTGTGATCCCGTAATTCCTTCCAGCGCTCGTTGTTGTTATCAAACGCCAGCCAGAAGGCCCGCGGGTCGGCGACGTGAATGGACACCGGCATTCCCAGTTCGCCGCACTTCCCCCACACGGCATCCAGTTTCGGGTCATCAATGCGAATGAGCGACTGCTTTCCGTCTTTCAGATAAAGTCCCAGCCGTTTGTATTCCTTGAGCCCCGCCGCGCCCAGCCTCCGGCCTTCGACAATCTGCGCCGCGGCTTTTTCGCTCCAGCCCGGATCATCCCAGCCGGAGTAGTCGAGATTCATGTAAGTCACGAAGCGCCCCGGATACTTCGTGTCCGCGAGTCCCTTCACTTTCTCGAACTCTGACTGCTCGCCGTCCTTGTGCGTCACCACGCCGCCACTGAGGTTTACCCCAATGCCGACGCCCGCGCGATCCATGATTTTGATGGCGCGGTCGAAACGCTCCGGGGAGCCGTCAATGTGCATGTGCAGATCCACGATACGCTTCTCCTTGCGCCACAGTTCCTGCAGCGCACGCGATGGAGGGCCGGGTTCCACTTTGGCGAAGAGCAGCCAACCGGCGGTAAGTGTCAGGACAACACCCGCCGCGGCGGGCGGGGAAAAGAGGAGGCGCTTTGTGTTCATGGGCGCGGTTTTAGCCGGTAAACGGAAACTTCGGCAAGGATGAAGTGCCCGCCGTCGCGGCGCACATTCCATCTTGCCCGCCGGACAGGGCCGGGCATGACGGGCGGTGCTATGCGTTTTTCACTGTTCCTTCTTCCGTTCACGGCGGTTTCCGTTCTCGCCAATGCTACGCTGCCATCGACTCTCAGCAGCCACAAAGAAAGTCTTCCTGCCGGAGGGTTTCGGACGAAGTAATCGTGGAGTGGGCTTCCAGCCCACCGGTTTTATTATCCATCCTGTGGGCTGGAAGCCCACTCTACACCATGCTCACCTCCGTTATCGCCGTTCCCCCGCTCGCCCGCGACGCTACCGGCAAAGTTTGTCCGGAACAGAACCGCCGGCTCATTCGCCACATCGAAAACGGTGGCGTTCGCGTTCTGCTTTATGGCGGCAATGCGGTGTTCTATCATCTGCGGCCTTCTGAGTATGCCGGCGTGCTGACGATGCTCGCTGAGTCCGCTGCGCCGGGCACGGAGATCGTGCCGTCCGCCGGGCCTTCATACGGAGTGAGTATGGATCAGGCTGCAGTGTTGCGAGACTATCCGTTCCGCACGGCGATGGTGCTGCCTCATCAGGGGCTGAATACACCCGACGGTGTCGCGACGGGCCTGAGACATTTCGCCGAGGCTTATGGCAAACCCATTGTGGTCTATATCAAGGCAGAGGGTTATCTTACGCCGGCGCTCACGGCGGCGCTGGTGCGCGATGGCCTCGTGGCGTGGGTGAAGTATGCGATCGTTCGCCCTGATGAGTCGAATGATCCATTCCTTGACGAACTCACGCAATTAGTTGACCCGGGGATGATCGTGAGCGGTATGGGAGAGCATCCGGTTATTCATCATCTGCGCGACAGGAAACTCTCCGGATTCACCTCCGGCTGCGTTTGTGTAAATCCCGCACAGTCGGCGAAGATGCTCGCAGCTTGCCACGCTGGCAATTGGGATGAAGCCGACCGCATCCGCCGGGTGTTCGCGCCGTTGGAGAATTTGCGGAATGCTATCAACCCGGTGCGGGTGCTCCATGAGGCGGTTACGCTTGCGGGCATCGGAGACATGGGGGCGATCACGCCGCTGCTGAGCGGATTGGATTCCTCGCAGCGCGCGCAGGTGGAGGCGGCCGCGCGGGAGTTGATCAAGGTGGTTACGTCGCCTTGAACCAGCGCTGGAAGAGCAGGCTCAGTGCGACAGCCGCGGGAAATGCGAAAAACCAGAAGACGTGGAATTCAAGTTCGAGGCTGAGGAGCAGGCAGAGATCAATGACGGGTATGCCGGCCAACAGACGGTTTACAAAAGTGCCAACGGGGATGTTTGGTTTCGAGAGTAGTAAAGCAATACCCTGTAGACTCATAAGGGCGATTCCGCCCCAAATCAGGGAACCGCGCATATCACCGATCCACCCTGCAGCGGCTAGAGCGACGGGTATCAGGAAAAGCAGATACCGTGTCCGCGGCACCGCGGCCCCTCGTTTCGCCTCACCGCGGGCGACGAGACTGAGGATGATGATGTATAACCACAACACGCCGCCGCAGATCATCACGGGCCGGAGATCTCCCCCGGCAACACTGGCGGCAGTCAGGTAGAGCAGCCAGCGGCACGCGCCCATGATGATGACGCTGAGCGGCGATTGTTTGTGCCATGCGTCGTAAAGCAGAATGGCCGCTGCCAGGGCAGGAGCGGGCCACCAGACACTGACGCCGGCGGCAAAGATCGCGGCGAGGCCGGCGGCCATTTCGGTGAGGCCGATAATCCAGACGCTGCGACTGCTGAGAATGCCGAACGGGATGAGGCGTTCCGGGCGGTGTTGCGCATCCCATTTGGCGTCGCAGGCGTCATTGAGCGTGCAACCGCCGGCATAGAGCAGCGATGCGCCCAGCATCAGCGGCAGCAGTCCCCACGATGGCGC
>JANNVM010000393.1:0-2056 GCA_031414455.1 Verrucomicrobiota bacterium | reverse complement strand
CCCTTACTCCTACGATATACCGATCGCGCTGCAGCCGGATGGCAAGGTGCTCGTCGGCGGGGATGTGATTCGTGAGCAGAATGAAGGCAGGTGGCTCGGCGGACTCAACCGGCTTCACCCTGACGGCAGCCTGGACAGCAGTTTTCATAGCGGCTATTTTGGCAGGGTGACTTCCATCCTCCCCCAGCCGGATGGCACCATGTTCATTGGCGGGCTGCTCCAAACGTCTCCCACTGACACTTCTCACCCCGCTTTTGTGGCCCGCCTGCATGCCAACGGAAGTGTGGATCCCTCTTTCACTCCTGAACGCTGGGGACCTGACCATCCCGGACCGGTGGGCGCACGCCAGATTTCGTTGCAACCGGACGGCAAACTGCTCTGCGCGGGCGACTATTACCTGCCAGCCTACTTTGACCCGGTGCCGGAGATTGCTGAACTCGGCATCATCCAGGGCATTTACCGCCTCAACCCTGACGCCAGCGTGGACAGCACGTTCCATCCCAGCGGCAGATTTCCCCTGGATGTGGATTCGCTGGCCCTGCAGCCGGATGGCGGCGTGCTGATCTCCCACGGGTTCGATCCTATCAAAGGCGTAGTGCGTCCGTTCCTCGCTCGTCTCTATGGCTCCGCCACACCACCACTGGTCACCTTTGCCGTCTGGGCCGTCGGCTTTGGCCTGTCCGGTGCGACCAGTAGTCCCGGGGCCGATCCTGACAACGACGGACTGCCCAACGCTGCGGAATACGTTCTGGGCGGATCACCGGTCTCCTCCGCCAGCCCGCACGCTCCTGCGGTGGGCGTCAGCGGCGGAAATATGATTCTCACCTTTTCCCGCGAAGACGCCGCAGAGTCTCCCGGCGTCTCTGTAATCGTCGAATCCGGCACTGATCTGGTGACCTGGCCCGCTGCCTTCAACATCGGTCCCGACACCGGCTCCTCCAGCCCGGGCGTGACCATCGCCGAAAACGGATCCGGCGCAGACACGATCAGCGTCCGCATCCCACTGGGCAATGACATCAGGAAATTCGCGCGGCTGAAAGCCGCCGTCGCTCCTTGAGCAGATCCCTTCCGCAGCGCGATCTGAGGTGCGGCCCGAGGAAAAGATTTTCGCAGAAAGTTGCAAGGTTGCTTGAGCGCGGGGGGAAAGCAGCTACTTGCCATGATTCCCATCCTCCTGCCGCGTCGTTCGCGTCTTCTTTCACAACGGAGGCGGGATTCGGCTCACACAACCTAGTCGCAACATGAGCACGATATTTCTTCGAATTTCCGCACCGCTTGTCCGGGGTTTGATCGCCGTGGCCGTGGGGTTCATGCTGCTGCAGACCGGAAATGCTCAGGGGCCGTACGATCCGGGGTCGGCGCTGTCATTCGATGGCGTGGTGGATGGCACGGTGCAGTACGTGGATGTACCGCACGCCACGGCGCAGAACAGCTACCCGTTCACCGTATCCGCATGGATCAGGACGACGGAGAACTCCTCGCTCGTGCGGGGTGTGGTTTCCAAATATGGCGACGGCAGTTTCAATGGCTGGACGCTCTTCCTTTATGAAGGACAAATTCACGCGTGGTATCTGACGCCTGCCGGTCGGGTTCTCCGGGATCCGCTGGGCCTCCTCAGCGGCCTGGTGACGGACGGCCAGTGGCACCATATCGTCTTCACCGTTGGCCCCGGCGGCGGCGTCCTTTATTTGGATGGTGTGGTGAGAGACTCCATCGGATGGAGCAATGGCGTGCCGGCAGCGCCCACGGCCGCCGCCACTCAGCCGATGCGCATCGGGCGCTATCACGGATATCCCCAGAGCTTCGTCGGCGACATCGACGAAGTCACCGTGTGGTCGCGCGAACTGAATGCGGATTCGGTCCGCCTGCTTGGCAATCGCGGTCCCATCGGCACAGAGTCAGGCCTGGTGGGGTCGTGGCGATTCGATAACGGCGCCGGCAACGCGTTGACCGACAGCACCGCGGCGGCCCGGAACGGCACCCTGTTCAACGATCCGGTGTGGATCGCCTCTGACGCGCCGGTGCGCCGGACGGATCCGGCGGGCGATGAGTGGTG
>JANNVM010000392.1:0-4307 GCA_031414455.1 Verrucomicrobiota bacterium | reverse complement strand
GCCAGCCAGCGGCGCACCCAGCGGAGGAGGAACAGCACACCGGAGAAGGCGGCGATGGCGAGCAGAATGTTGAGCAGCCGCTGGAGAACAAACCCGCTCCACAACTGCGCGGCGTAGTGGCCGAATCCCTGGCGCTCGGCGAGCAACTCCTCAAGCCGGCGCTCTGACACTTCAAGTTCGCTGCTGATGACGGTGCGGCGACGGTCCAGTTCGTCGCGCTGCTTCTTCACCTCGGCGCGCAGCGGTGCGTTGATGGCTTTCTCCCTGTCCGCGTCTATTTCGGCCAAAGTTCTGTCGAGTCCCTCGATGGCGCGCAGCAGCAGGGGGAGTTCCTTCTTGCGGCGTTCGATGGCGCGCTGCTGTTTCGAGATTTCACGCGGCTGCTTCATGAGATCGTTCATGAAGTCGAGGGCGGGCTGGAGGACTTCGCGGGCCTGCTTTTCGAGATCCATCTCACCGTTGTCGGAGGTGATGACGGCGTCGGTGATGCCAGTGAGTTCGCCGCGGAGTTGGGCGCTCAGCGACTCCAGCTCTGCGGTGAGCCGTTTTTCGTCGGCTTCGTGGCCGGATTTTTCTTCGGGCGTGGCAGACGCCTTGAGTTTGACGCGCGCCTCTTTGAGTGCCTTTTCGGTTTTGTCGCGGTCGGCGAGATAGTCGCGCAGTTGGATGAGTCGGGCTGCCTGGGCTGTCGGTTGAACGGCGGGAACGGCGGGAGCGGCGGGCGGAGGAGTGCCGTTCTTCGGCGGGTTCTGTGCCGGTGCTGCCAGGGCCGCGGCCAGGCTAAGGAGGAAAATGAGGAGGCGGCGGAGTCGCATGGGAAGTGACCGGATCATGACTGTGCCGGCGGCGCGGGCAACGCGGCAATTTTACAGCCGCAGGAAAAGTCCCCGGGCATTGAGCCAGCGGACCCACCACCAAATGATGCCGAAGTGAAGCGCGCACATCGGCAGCGCCCACCACGCGGGCGAGTCCCCGGGACAGAATTTCAGCACGGCATCCATGACCATGAAGTGAAGGACGTAGGCGGCGAGGGCATTGCGCCCGAGGTCGCTAAAAACGGTGAGACTCCAACCGCGCTGATCGCACAGCCGGCAGAAGACAGCGTAGAGCGCGAGGCTCCAGCCGGCGGAGAAAAGCAGATAGGAGAGCGATCCGGCGCGCTGGCTCATGGTCCACATGTCCGCGGGCAGGGCGGGTGGAAAGAACGGCGGCGCAGCGAGGTGGCCGCCGCCGGTGAGGCAAGACAGTCCGTAGCCCGCGAGCATGGCGATGGTGCCCCACATGATCAACTGTCGCAGCGCTGGTGCCGGTGCGCGAACCGCATCATATGCGAGCGATCCGGCGATCATGGGGACGGTCCATGTCAGGAATCCGAGCGCTCCACCGTCAATGACGTGCCAGCGGTGCAGCGTTTCGTACCAGAAGGCATGGGAGAGCCAAACGTGAAGTCCTGCGGAAAGCGCGGCGAAGAGGATCCGGGTCCGCCAGCCGCGACTGATGACCGGCAGGATCCACAGAGAGGTGACGGCGATGTGAACCAGTGCCTGGAAGGCGTTGCGGCGAAAACTTTCCTGGAAAAATCCTCCCCAGCCGAGTTCCACGATCTGCTGCCATTTCTTAAAGTCGCCATCGAGTTGGTAGAGGACGAGTCCAAAAACGAGGAGCCCGAGCGAGCGGCGCACTCCGCGACGCATCATGGCGGCGGGCGTGGTGCCGGCAGCGAGCATTCTCAGCATCACCAGCCGCAGCGCGAATCCCGCCGCAAAAAGGAACTGCGGCATGACGGTGTCGGCGTAGCTGCAGTAGGTGTTGTGATGCTTGAGAATCGCCGGCGTGACCGCGAACCCGCCGAGGAAGTTCACGAGGAACATGGCGGCGACGGTGTAGCCGCGGAACTGATCGAGCGAATTGAGTCGGGCGGCGGCGGGCGTCTCGGGCATGGCCTGGGGCGGTCAGGCCACAGGCTGGATGCGCTGCTGCACGAATGCCAGCAGTTTCGCCAGGCTCTCCGCTTCGGATTCCTCCAGCGTGTTGATGAGCAGATCCGGCTCCGCAGGTTCCTCGAATCCGGAATCGCGTCCGGTGAACTGCTTTAGTTTGCCGGCTTCGGCCTTGGCGTAGAGTCCCTTCACGTCGCGCTGGCGGCAGGCATCGAAGTCGGCGTGGACGTAAATTTCATGGAAGTCATCCTCACCCACCGTCTGCCGCGCGAGACAGCGGAACGCTTTGGTAGGGGTAATAAACGAGCAAATGGCGATGATGCCCGACTGCACGAGCAGCCGTGCGACTTCCGCGGCCCGGCGGAGGTTTTCGCGACGGTCGTCGTCGCCGAATCCAAGGCCGCTGTTGAGCCCCGTACGGAGCAAATCACCGTCGAGAATTGCGGTGACGTGGCCTTCGGCGTGAAGGGATTTCTCCAGCGCAGCCGCCAGGGTGCTTTTTCCCGAGCCGCTCAATCCATAGAGCCAGAAGACTCCGGCGTGCTGGCGGAGTTGCTTTTCACGCGCGGTGCGGCCGAGAAACTTGACGTGGCCGGTGGAGAGATTGGACGAGGTGGACATGGATAAGCATTCAGATGTTGCTGCCAAGGAACGTGTGGATGCCGCACTCGGTCTTGTCAAAGCCCTCCCAGCGGCCGGCGCGTTCGCTTTCCCCGCCGGTGACTCTCGTGCAGGGCCAGCAGCCGATGCTGCGGTAGCCGCGATCGTGCAGGGGATTGAACGGGATGCCGTTGGCGCGGATATATTCCCACACTCCCTCGCGGCTCCAGTTGGCCATCGGGTTGAGTTTCAGCAGGTGCTTCTCCCGCAGCTTGTCGAATTCGTAGAGTTCCAGGATACCGGTCTTGGCCCGGACGTCACTTTGATTGCGGCGGAGACCGGTGATCCAGACGTCGAGGTGGGAGAGTTTCTGCTGAAGAGGCAGAACTTTGCGCAGCGTGCAGCAGGTGTCGGGATTCGATTCCCAAAGGTTGCCACCGTAGGTTTCGTGCTGCTCGGTGACGGTCTGCGCGGGTTTGAGCGCTTCAATGCTGATCCCGAAAAAGTTCTCCAGCCGCTCCTTGAGAGCGACCGTTTCCGGAAAGAGCAGGCCGGTGTCGATGGTGAAAACCGGGAAGTCCAATCCCAGCTTTCGGGCATGGTGAATAATGACCAGCCCACTGCCCTGATAACTGGTTCCAATCGCCGCCTGCTTGCCAAATGTTTCCCACGTCCAGGTCAGAATCTCCTCCAGCGAGGCACCCTCGAAGGCCTCCGCCTGGGAGCGGACATCAAGGTCGGGATGTTGTTCGAGCAGAAAGGGCATGCTATTCTCCTAATTTCCTATGGGAATAGTCGTGTTTCAATTTCTGTCAACCCGGCTCTCGCGCTACGGCCGCAGTGGTGACGCAAAACGCCGGGCCCCTTTGGCAGCCCGGCACGTCACTTTTTCAGAGCTTTTTTGAGCGCGGCGGCAACGGGAGGGGGGACGAACTTCGTGATATCGCCGCCGAGCCGCGCCACTTCCTTGATGACCCGGGAACTGAGGTAGGTGAAGGCCTCGCGGGAGGTGAGGAAGACGGTCTCCAGATCCGGGCTGAGGGTCTTGTTCATGAGAGCCATTTGGAATTCATACTCGAAATCCGTAACCGCCCGCAGGCCGCGGACGACGGCGGCGGCACCGGACTTTTTCGCGAAATCAACGAGCAGGCCGTCGAAGCTGACGATCTCCACTTTCACCCGTGTACCGATGCTGTCGGCGATGAGTTTCATGCGCTGCTCCGCGGTGAAGAGCGGATGTTTGTCCGAATTGTCGGCCACGGCGATGATGAGGCGGTCGAAAAGTTTGGCCGCACGCTCCATCACATCGAGGTGGCCGAAGGTGATGGGATCGAAGCTGCCGGGATAAATGGCGGTGGTCATGGGGCACGATGATACCAGGTCTGCGGCGTCTGCCAAGATGTTTGCGGCCGTGGAGTGGGCCTCCCGGCCCACTCGATGCCAACCGCCGGGATGAATTCCACGTCACGATTGCGGCCGGAGTGGCGATGCGTCAGGATGGCGTATGGAAACGCCCGACGACGACACTGCCGAACCCACTGCGATGCTAACCTTCGCCGAAGCCCGCGTGCTGGGTTGCCTCCTCGAAAAGGAAAGCACCACGCCAGACTACTATCCGCTGACGATCGCGGCGCTCACCACAGCGTGTAATCAGAAGAGCAACCGGTCGCCGGTTGTGGAGTGGGACGAGGCGACCGTGGAGGAAGCGATGTCGGGCATTCGCCGCAAGCACCTCGGGGTGATGATTTCCATGTCAGGATCGCGCGG
>JANNVM010000391.1:0-4869 GCA_031414455.1 Verrucomicrobiota bacterium | reverse complement strand
GGGGGGGGGGGGGGGGGGGCGCCCCCCGGCGGGGGGGGGGGGCCCCCCCCACTACTCGCGCTCACCGCGGCACCGTGAGAAATTCGGCGCTCGTGAGCAGTGCCCACAGCAGATCGCGGACAGCGGCGGATTTGTCAGGGCGTTCGTTGAGGAAGACGGCGGTTTGCTCTGTCTCGGCGGCGTCCGGCTGGCGTCCGAGGACCGACTGAAAGGCTTCCCGGGCGCGGGTGAGGGCATCCGGCAGGGCGGCGAGGCGCCCGGCGACGGGGGCGGATTTGAGGAGTTCCGCGAGGGCGGGCGAGTTTGTCAGGAATTGAGCCTGCTGGAAGGTGGCACTGTATTCCCGCGGCAACACGTCGGGCAGAGCGGCAATGACGGCCCGGCGGAGGGCGTCGTCGTCCGGAGGCAGACCGGCGGCGATGCGCCACGAGCGGGCGATCTGCTCGGCGGTGAGCGGGCGTTCGGGGGCACCGGCAAACGCGTCCGGTGCGGCGTCCGGGGCACTGAGTGCATAGACCCTGCTGAGAACGATGCCGCGGATGAGGCGCCGTGCGTCGTGCTGATGGGCCGCGAAATCATGCGCGAGCCAGTCGAGCAGCGCCGGATGGCTTGGGGCATTGCGCGCATTCATTTCGTCCGGAGGATTCACGATGCCGCGGCCTGTGAGGGCGGCCCACATGCGATTCACAAAAGCGCGGGCGAGCAGTGGATTGTCGTGCGTTGCGGCGTCGGCAAAGGCTTCCCGGCGGGAGAATTTCGGCACGCGCACTTTGGCGGTGGCGTCCACGTATTTGTCAGGGCTGTCCTGTTCCTTCTGCTCGCCGGCCGGCCAGGTCTCCGGCACGGTGTGACCGGTTAGCAGTGTCACCACGGCGGGCTGTGATTCCTTTTTCAGGTTCGTGAAATTGATGAACCCGCCGATGGCCGACTCGGCGACGAACGCGGTGCCATCCACGTTCTTGCTGCGGTTGAAGGCAGCGACGAGTCCCCAGTAGTGAGCCTGCTTGATCTCGCGGGCCAGCGGGTGGTCGTGGCACTGCGCGCAGTCCATGCGGGTACCATACACGACGGGCGCGACGGCCTCGGCGATCTGCTGATGCCCGTTGCGGCGCTCGAAGAGAAACCACGATGCACCGCTGTTCTCCGGCTTCTCAGGACGCGCAGTGAGGAGGTCGTGGACGGCCTCATTCCACGGGCGACCGGTGCGGAAAGTGTTTTCGAGAAATGTCCACCAGCCGTTGTCGCGGCGGCGGTCTTCGCTGCGTTCGCGCGCGCCGCGGCCCATGAGCCACCCGTCCCACAGTTCGCGCATCCGCACGGCATATCCATCGGAGGCGAGCAACCGGTCCACGAGAGCGGCGCGTTTGTCAGGCTCCGGCGATGTGAGGAAGGCCGTCCCCTCCTCCTGCATGGGGATGCGCCCTGCCAGATCGAGATACACCCGGCGGCACCAGGTGCGTTCGTCCACTTCGGGCGCGGGCTGCACGCTGCGATCGCTCCATCCGGCGGCGATGTAGTGATCCACGGCACTGGTCACGGAAGTAAACGTCAGGGGGGCCGCCGCCTCCTTTGCCTGAGGCACCTCGTTCATGGCCGTGATCCACTCCTTAACCTGGTCGCGCTCGGCATCCGTAAGTTGTTTCTTCGGCGGCATGTGCGGATCGGAGTCCGCGGCGAGATATTGATACAGGCGGCTCTCCTCCGGCTTTCCCGGAACAATGGCCGCACCGTCATCGCCGCCCTTCAGCACAGCCTCCGGGGTGTCGAGTTCAAGACCGCTCTTCTGTTCGATCGGCCCGTGGCATTTCACACACTGCACATCGAAGAGCGGCTGCACTTTGCCCGACCACAGCGCCCCGGCATCCGCGCCGCAGGCAGCGGGCGCAGCGGCAAGGAGAAAGGAGAGCATCAGGGCAGTTTCACGGCGCATGGCTTGGAATGGAGGTGACAAAGTGGAGTTACGCGACGGGAAATGCGTTTCTTAGCGGTCCCTGGCACGGCCCTTGGCCTTCGGAGGGGGGTAAATAAAATTTATGGTGGACGCCACACTCGCTCTCCTTTTGCCGGCGGCGAAAATGTGCCGGGCAGTCATTTCTCCTTCGCCTCTTTGGCCAGCGCCTTGAGCCACTTCTCGTGCCATTTCGGCAGGTCGCGGGGTTTCTTCACGGCGAAGTCATAGCCGCCGGGGTTCACTTTTCGCATAGCTTCCTCGGTGGCCCATGCTTTGCCGTCGAGTTTGCCAGGAAAAAAGGGCTGCCCGGTGCGGAGGTCGTAGAAGCGCGACCAGCCGTCAGCATTGCCAGGAATTTGATGCGCGGCGAACCACGCCATGCTGCTTTCGATGGCGGCCGTGAGTACCGGCGTGACGGGACGTACGGTGAAGAGAAAGCGGATGACGTCGCAGCTTTCGCCGCCGCTGAGCGAGGCGAGTTCGTAGCCGCGCGCGCTCACCGGCTGCATGGCGAGCGGATCGTACTGCGCGGACCAGACGGTGGGCTTGCCGTCCAGCTTCACCTGAAGTGTGAGCAGGGCCTGCACGCCGCGCGTGACAGCGGCGGCGGCCTTCGCTTTGCGCGCGGCATCGAGCCATGCCCAGCCTTTGTCGCCGGCGGCGGCGAACTGGAGAACTTCCATCGCGTGGAGCATGGCACCGTCGTTGAGCGTGATGCTGTCGTGGTAGTTTCCCTCCAGCGGATAGCCCTGCGGCCAGCCGCCGTTGGGAAACTGGGCCTCAAATAAATAGTCGAGTCCCTTCTCCGCGGCCGCACGCACCTTGTCATCCGGCGTGGCGGTGTGGCGCAGGGCGAGGAATTTGAGCTGCTCGGTGGTGCTGCGGTTATCCAGCGTGCCGGCGTAGTGCGAGGGCTCGTTTTGCGACGTCCACGCCATACCTGGCTGGCGCGGCGCGGCGTAGCTCACGGCCTTGGACCAACCGCCCGCGGGCACCTGGAAGGAGATCATGTTTGCGGTGAGCATCGCGCCTTCCGCACCGGTGAACTGCGATGCTGCGGCATCGTCGGTGGCGAGTTCAAATGTCTCACCGTGCGGCGCAGCCGCAGGCTCCGGCAATCCGGCGGCCTTCGCTTCCGCCGTCAGCATCTCATCGTGTTCGCGGCGGCGGGCGTCGCTTCGTTTGAAATACGCCTCCCATGCAGCGCGCTGATCCGCGGGCAGCGCGGCGGTGCGGCGGGCATAGCGTTCCATCGCGGAATCCGGCGGGCCGCTGTAATTCAGTTGTTTGCCTGCCCATGAGACCATCGCTTTCCAGTCTTCAAGGACAACGTCGTGCGGGCCTTTGCGCAGATAATAGCCCAGTGGTGAATTGATGAGCTTGCCGGACTTCGGCCACTCTTCGGCATCCAGCGGCTTCTTCGCACCCAGCAATGCATACACCGGCGCGGCGGCCTGCAGCGTTAGGAACTCCCCGTGCGGATCGGCCCACAAATCCTCCGTGCCGCTCGTCGCCATGAGCGGACGCGGCGCGATGAGCGCAGCGAGTTGATGCTGATCGAAAGGCTGTGCCGCTTCATTCCCCGCAAACACCGCGAAGTTCCCGCAGAACCAGTGCGGGAAGCGCGTGATGAGATCGCCCGTGCGCTCGCCGAAAATTCGTTTTGTCAGGGCGATGCCGCCCGCGCCGGATCCGTGGGAAACAACGGCAGCGAACCGTTCGTCCTGCGCGCCGGCCCACACGGCGGCCTTGCCCAGGCGGCTGAATCCCGTCACCACCACGCGCTGCGCATCCACGCGATCATTCGTGGCGAGATAATCCATCGCGCGACTCAGTCCCCACGCCCATGCACCCACTGCACCCCAATCTCCGGGCCCGGGCTCCTTCGCCAGACCGCGCACGCCTTCCTTCCATTTGCCAGGCTCGTCCGGTTCGATTTCGCCATACGCCGCGGTCGCGAGTCCCCAGCCGTTCTCCAGCAGCCAGTCCACGCTCCACATGTGCGCGAACATGCCGCGCGCGGCCTCGGTGGGTTTGTGGTCCGGCAGCTTGTTGTCGAACAGGCCCATCGCCCAGTGCTTCGGCAGGGGAAGAGCGGCAACATACACGGACGTGTAGGTGCCGTCGAAATTAAGTCCAAGGAAGACAGGCGCTTTGCCGCTCACATCGTTTGGCAAATAGACGAGCAGTTCCATTTGCCGGCCGGTTTCGGTGCCTTCAAAAAGCACACCCACCCGCAGCCGCGTCGCCCGGCCGCCGCGGGCACCATACATTTCCCCGCGCACGACGAACTTCATCTGCTCCGGCCTGCCGATAGGGGTGACACCGTACATCTTCCCGCCGAACTGCTTGAGCCATGCGGCGCGCCGCGCCGTCCATGCCGCGGCAGTGGTAATCGGCTGGCCGTCCGTTCCACTGAGCACACCGGGCAGAGTGAATGGCGGGACGAGGGCTTCATCTTTTATCGGTTCCGCGGCCCCTGCGGAAAGGATGAGGGTGGAGAGCAGGAGGAGCGGTTTCATGGAATAGGAAGGCTGGTTGACAGCAGTTGTCCACTGGAGTGCCGGGCAGCAAACAGTGGGAAGCACCCTGAATTGAGGCAGCCTGCTGCCGCAGTCCAATGGCTTCGCCCTCATGGCATTCTTCCAGGAAGGACCATCTTTGATGTGGCACCGTGCTGGTCGCTCATGATGAGGACGGAGAAGCGGGTGGTGCCGTCGAGGTCGCTGGTGCTCAGGGACGCGTAGTCGAATTTGCCGCGGAGGTCGGTATAGCCGTCTTTGTAGAACACCGGCGTGCCGTTCACGTCGGCGAAGACTTTGACATAGACTTTGCTCAGCGGTTTCTTGTCGCCGGCGTGCGTGACCTGGAGGCGGCCGAAGCCTTCGCTGACCTGGACGTCGAGTTCGTTGGCGCAG
>JANNVM010000390.1:0-6643 GCA_031414455.1 Verrucomicrobiota bacterium | reverse complement strand
TGGGCCGGCGCCCCGGATGAGTTTCGCATCGCGTTCGATAAGGAATTGAACCCGGAAGAGTGGGCTGGTCTTGTCGCTGGCTCGAGTAGTGGCTCGATAGGTGCCGTGCGGCTGGAAGCCCAACGGGGCAGGCCGGAGGCCCGCCCTACCCAGGCAGCACCGCAAACCGCATCCGGTCCTGTCGCCGCAGGCGACACGCCGGGTAGGGCGGGCGTCCCGCCTGCCCCGCGCGGCTTCCAGCCGCGCGGTCTTCGCATCGAAGCCGGTCGTCACGTCTCCGCCGGGGACCGCTACGAAGTCATCCGCCCCGGCTACCAGGTCGTCCGCGACCAAATGGCCGAACCCCGCCGCGATGTCCCCGTCCTCGGCCTCTCCCTCACCGCCGACCGGCGCACCCTCGTTCTCAAAGTCCCCCGCCAGACCGAACCCGTCGGCTACGCCGTCACCCTGCCGCTGCCGGAATCGTGGATGCAGAAAAGCGCCATCCCGCAACGGGCGGAGATGGATGTGCTGGTGACGTTGAATGGGGTGGTCCCGGCGCTGGCCAAAGTGAACGGGATTCCGGCGCAGGAGCATTTACGCTACTTCCTCACCAATCCTTTCCAGCCAGCCGTGCAGCCGGGTGCTCATTTGGATTGGAAACCGGAAACCGATTTTGCCATCAAAGATCCCGACGATCCCGTGATGATCACCAGCGCCGGGCGCTTGCCCATCCCATCTTCACGAGCCTTCGTGCCCTGGACCGTGGAATCCGACGTTGACACCAACGTGGTGCCCGACGGTCCCTGCCTCCCTGGCAACTGGCTCGCCGGCCGCCGCGTGTTCTTTTCCAATGACGCCGCTTGCTTCACCTGCCACCAGATTCGCGGCGAAGGCATCGCCGTGGGGCCGGACCTGACGAATCTCGTTTCGCGTGACCGTGAGAGCGTGCTGCGCGACATTCTCGATCCGTCGGCGACGATCAATCCTGACCATCCGGCGAGCACGGTGACTTTGAAGAGCGGCGTGAGCCTGAAGGGCATCGTGCGGCGCGCGGACGACAAGGAAGTGACCGTGACACTGCAAAACGGACTCGTCCAAGTGCTCAGCCGCGCGGACGTGGCCGGCATGGAGTTGCTTAAGACGTCGTTCATGTCAGACGACTACGCGAAGCGCCTGACGAAGCCGCAGCAGGATGACCTGCTGAAGTTCCTCCTCACCAGTCCGCTGGAGCCCGCCCCCATCGAGAGAACAGAACCACCCGCCCCCGCGCCGCGGAAGCGCGCTGAGGTGGAGGCGGTTCTTGCACCAATCGGTCAGATCAGTTCGATCGGTCAGACGCCGCCGCCCCTGAAAATCCTCCTCGCCGCTGGCCCCAAGGATCACGGTCCCGGCGAACACGACTACCCGCTTTGGCAAAAACGCTGGACCACGCTCCTCCGCCTCGCGGACGGCGTCACCGTGGACACCTCGTGGGAATTCCCCAAACCCGAACAGCTTGCCGCCGCGGACGTGACGGTCTTCTTTTCCAAGAACCCCGGCTTCAATCCGCGCACGGCCATGCTCCTCGATGACTATCAAAACCGTGGCGGCGGTCTGGTGTATTTGCACTGGGCCATCGAAGGCGGCGAACACGCGAACATTCTCGCGGAACGCATCGGGCTGGCGAGCAACTCCATGGGGACACGTTTCCGTCACGGGGAGTTCGATCTCGTCTTCACTCAGCCGGAGCATCCCGTGACCAAAGGCTTCCCCTCGCTGCACTTCACCGACGAAACCTACTGGAATCTGGTGGGCGATCCTGCAAAAATGAATCTCCTCGGCACTGGCGTCGAAGAAGGGTCGCCACAGCCGCAGCTCTGGAGCATCGAGCGCGGCAAAGGCCGCGTCATCGGCTGTGTCCCCGGCCACTATAACTGGACCTTCGACGACCCGCTCTTCCGCGTGTTAGTGCTCCGCGCCATCTGCTGGACCGCGAAACTGGAGAACGTGGACCGCCTCGCAGAACTGGCCACGGTGGGCGCGAGGATCGCGCCGTAGGGTTTGCCGCTGGCACTTTTACCAATGAACAGAACACGTCGGGGGATAAGCTTTTGGCGCGTCGTGCTGATTTGCACAGCCGTGATTGGAGCCGGGTTCACATGGACCATGATAAGCGGGGTCATGGAAACCAACGGCCGCATGAAGGAAATCCGCAGCAGGATTTCCCCCGGCATGAGTATCGCGGCGCTGAAGGAGTTCCTCGGCCCCCCCATGAGTGTGGGTCGCGAAGGAGGACTGCCGGTTCCAGTTACTCGTTCATACACTCCGCCGGCTCTGTATTCGCACATGGCGATTTTCTACTACTCCAATAAAGGCATCCCATACTTCAATGTCTATGTCCTCGTTGATGAATCCAGCGGACTAGTCATCCGTTCCGATGTTGTGAACCTCTGGTGGTAGCGGCAGTGGAGCTACAAGCGCAGATCCCACTCTCACGCTGGATCGTGACGCCGCTCACGCGGCTGTTTTTCTCACGATGCGCATGCCCGTGGGCTGCCGCCCACGGCTATTCATGGTAGCGCCGCGCAGCGGCTGGAGAGGACTGGCATTATGTACGCGTTCACAGTTGGCAGGGCCAGGCTGAGGGCTGGAAGCCCGAGCCACAGTTGGAAATTCACAGTTAGCAGTTCACACCCACAAGTGACCCGCGATAGTGTCAGCGAGGAACTTTCCCTTTTCGGTGAGACGCAGGCGATCGCCGCTGATCTCCGCCATGCCGGCGGCGGTGAGATCGGCGATGCGCGCCACGTCCGGCAGATGCGTGAGGGCCACGCCGCGGGTGGTACGGAGTTCCAGCGCGATGCGTTCACAGGACCACTGTTCGTCCGTGAGATGCTCCGTCTGTCGCGCGGCGGCGGGATCATGGATGTAGAGGGTGGTGCTCTCGATGTTCTTCCAGCGGGTGCGGTCAATGGTGCTGACGGCGGACGGGCCGAGACCGAGATAGTCCGCGCCGGCCCAGTAGCTTCGGTTATGCACGGATTCAAAACCAGGGCGGGCGTAGTTGGAAATCTCATAGTGTGCAAAGCCAGCGTCGCCCAGCAGCGACATGGCGGCGGCGAAGCACGCGGTGTCCTCGTTTTCATCGCGGGCATACTCGCCGGCGGTGAGCTTGTCGAAGAAGGCGGTGTCCTCTTCATACGTCAGGTTGTAGGCCGAGACGTGATTGGGCTGGAGACTGATGGTATGGCGGAGCGTGTCGCGCCATGTTTCCAGCGACTGGCCGGGCACGGAGAACATGAGGTCAATATTCACGACGGGGAATCCCGCGCGGCGGAGAATGTGGAAGGCGGCTTCGGCCTCCGCCGGCGCGTGATCGCGGCCCAGAACGGACAGCGTGGGTTCATCCCATGCCTGAACTCCGAGGCTGGCGCGGGTGACGCCCTGTTCCAATAACAGGGCGGCTTTGCGATCGCTGATCGTGCGCGGGTTGATCTCCACTGTCCACTCACGCAGCGCGGAGAGATCAAAAACGGCGCGGAATTCCGGGAGCCATTTTGCAAGATGCGTGGTGCTCAGCAATGTGGGTGTGCCGCCGCCAAAGTAGATCGTTTCCGGCCGGATGCGTCCCGGCCATTTCTCCACAGCGGCGCGGGCTTCAGTGGTGAGGGCGCGGAGAAACGCGGCGGTGTCGGTGCTGCCGGGCTCGTGTTTATAGAACGAGCAGTACGGACAGATGCGGTGGCAGAACGGAATGTGAACGTAGAGATGCCGGATCATGCGGCGGCGCGGATGGGCTCTTTCCATTTCTTGCGCAGCCAATAGCCGAGCACGAGGAGTCCAACGCCGCCCGCGACATACCAGGGCCAGTGGAGTTCCAAGGTGGAGGCATCGGGCGGGTAGGGGCTATAGACGATGGGTTTGCCGGGAAACGAGCGCTTTCCGTTCGGCGCGAGAGTTTGCAGGCAGAACTTGAACGGCGAGTGCGGATGCAGTTCACCGACGGTGGCCGTGGCCCGGCGGCCTTCGACGGTGTATTTCACTTCGTCTCCGCACATGGACCACACCAGGACCGGGGCTTCGTTTTTGAGACGCTCGAAGGTGGCGCGGTACATTTGGAATTTCCAGCCATCGCCCTCCGGCAAGTCCCATCCGAAGGTGACGGTGTTACCGTTGTCAGCGACGATATCCACAATGCTGATGCGCGGAAGCGACGGATCCTCGGTGCCGTCGGAGACGTAAAAACCGCGGGCGTTGCCGAGAACGACGGTCTTTCGTTCGGCCTCGGTGCGCGGCCGGGGGATGCCGGAAACGGGACGCGGACCTTCGTTGATGACTCTCCCGTGCCTGGATGCTTCTTTCTCCGGGATCGCCGCGGGATCAATGCCTGCGGTGACGAACAGGGACGCCTCTGCACCACCGCCTTTCACAATAAAGTCGCCCTGGAATGTCCCCGCCGTATCCGACGGCGGCAGCAGGACGAAGGCCGCAGTCGCGCCCGGTTCCAGGGGGAAGCCTGCCTCCGCTACTGGGGACTCGAGGCGAAAAAACTCCGGCGCTTCGACCGTCACGGTCGCTGCGGTGCCGCCGTCATTGCGCACGGTGAGGTTGCGTTTCGCAGTCGGAAGCGTGGCGGCGGTGAGTACGCCAAAATGCACGCCGCCTTTCTCAAGCACTCCGGCATCTATTGCCAGCAATGCGGGTGCGGGTGCAGCTTTCACTTCCACGTTCTGGCTGTAGCTGCCGCAGACAAGTTTCACGGTGCCGGCGAATGACTGAGGGAAGGCCCCTTCGAGCGACAGCGCTAGCGAACCCTTTTTGTCCGCGGCTATGGCGAGGGATGCCGGCAGCTTGAGCCATTCCGGGAACTGCACGGCTACGGTGATGTCGCGGGTGTCGTAATTGGTCACCTCGATGCTGCCGGTGCGCGTGAGGGTGTCCGCTTTCCACGCGAGGGTGAGTTGTTTGGGCAGCACCGCGAACGGTGGCACGATGCGGGCGGTGAACCGGATTTTGGCATCGCCGTAGAGCGGCACGGTTTCGTCGAGGTCTTCCATTTTGAGCGCCTGACATTCGATTTCGCAGGCCTGATCCGCGCCAGGAGCGAGACTGAATTTGCCGCCTTCCGGTGTGATCCAGCGCCAGCCATGGGGTGCCGGGACGGTGGCGTTCCACGGAGCGTTGCCGGTATTGCGAATGTGAAAGCTGCGCGGGAACGGATGCCCCAGCACGACGCGCTGGGCCATCACTTCCGGTTGAGTATCGAGCTTCGGGGCCGCGTCGGAAATGTGGATCGTGACCGTCGCTGGTTCACAAGTCGAGGAGCCGGGAACCTGGGCGGCATACGTGAACTCATCCTTGTCACCTTTCATGTCCGGCGACGCGGTATACTGGACCGTCGCGCTGGTTTTTGTTTTCTTCCTGGGTTTGTCAGGCTGCAGTGTCCCCAGTTTGGGCTTTGATCGCAGGATGAAGGTCATGTCGCCGTTGCTCCCGGTGGTGCCCGTGAGGGTGATCTCCACCAATTGCCCGCGCAAAACCTTCGCGCTCACCGGCTCCACGGCCGGAGCCCCGCCTGCATTTCTATTGGGGCTGGTGACATCCTCTTTTTTGCGCTGCGCCGTCGCAGTGGCAGGCAGGGCGAGCACTGCGAGGAGGAGAAGGATACGGGGAGACATAAGGCGCACCGTGCATCGCCGCCGGTCCGCGCGCAAACAGAGAAAGCCCCGGTCGTCCCGTGCTTTAGAACTGTTCCCAGATCAGTTTGCCCGCGAGCATGAGCACGGTGACGAGCAGCACCGGGCGGATAATGGAGGGGCCATTCCTGATGACCATGTGCGAGCCGAGGTGCGCGCCGGCAAGTTGCCCGGCGATCATCACCGCGGCGATGTGGAAAACGACACTGCCGGCGGCGAGGAAGACGGCGAGGGACGCGAGATTGCTGGTGAGGTTCATTACTTTCGTGAAGGCGGTGGCATGGCGGAGATCGAGTCCGGCAAGCAGGACGCAGGCGAGGGTCCAGAAGGAACCGGTGCCCGGGCCGAAGAATCCATCGTAGAATCCGAGTGCGGCCCCGCCGAGCAGTGCAAACGTGACCGGCGTGAGCCGGGCCTTGCTTTTCACGGCACCCATGCGGGGACTGAGCACGGTATACACGGCGATGGCAATGAGCAGCCAGGGAATGACACGCTTGAGGAAGGCGGGATCAACCCGCCCGACCGTCCACGCCCCCAGCGCGGCGAAGACCATCGTGACGAGCACGCCGGTGCGAACGTCGCGCCAGTGGATGAGTCCGGCGCGGGAGTAGTTGCGGACAGCGAGCGCCGTGCCGCAGCAGGCCTGCATTTTGTTGGTGCCCAGCGCCGTCTGCACGGGCAGTCCCGCCCAGAGCAGGGCGGGGATGGTAATAAGCCCGCCGCCGCCCGCGATGGCGTCAATGAATCCCGCCGCGAGTCCGCAGAGGAGCAGCAGCAGGTAGTGCCAGACTTCCATCAGGCCGCCTCACACGACTTTGGTGATGCCAGGCCGCGGCATCGGGGTGGGCTCAAATTTTGAGTCCCACTTCAAATCATCCGGCGCGAGATCATCCTGCGAATTGACGATCTGATCCCATGTCAGGCGCTTGCCGGTGTAGGCGGCATTGCGGCCCATGAGCCCGAGGAACGTGCTGTGGCACATCCAG
>JANNVM010000389.1:0-4955 GCA_031414455.1 Verrucomicrobiota bacterium | reverse complement strand
GTTCAGTGGTTTGCTGAAAGGCGACTGTTTGGAACAGGCGGCCTCATGGCTGGTCTTTGAAAATGCGGTCGTAGATGCCAACGGCGAAAAACTGATGCCGGGGGTCGTCCGCGAGAGGTTCCTTCAGGCCGAAGTATTCCTGAAGATTGACCTCCTTATCCGCGAATCCGATCAGATACATCCACGCACCGTTCTCCCCTTCCCATTCCTTGAGCTTCACGAAGTAGGCTGCACCTCGCGCTTTCGCAATGTCATAGGCACCGCGTACGACGAACATCGAGGAACCCACGGAGCCGCCGCCGACAGACGTGACCGTGGCGGTGGAGGTCTTCTCGTCGCGCTGCAGCTCTTCGAAGGTCATGATGATATCTCTGCCGTCGGGACCCTTCTGCTTCACCTCGCGCCGGTGAAGTTTCGCGGCCGGTGTTGGCATCGGCTGACGCTCGCTTGTCGTCTGCATTGCCTTCGTTACCTCCCGCGCCATTCGTTCCTCGTCTCCCGCCCGCCGTGCCTGTCCCATATACACAATGATCAGCACCGCGAACAGCACCGGCATCGCTATGCCAACGATCACCAGGACGCGCAGGCAACCGGAGCCTTTCGCGGGACTCGCCGGCGAATTGCCGCTGGATTCCCGTGAAATATTTTGCCGTCCGTTACGGTGGCGAATCCAGAGCCACACTGCGATCACCGGGAAAACGCCGAGCATCCACATGGCGTGCCATGGCGACATCATGGCCCCAGTCGGCCAATTCGAACGCACGGGCAACCCGAGCCGGTCGGCCCCAATCAAAAAGCTAGCCGACGAAACGAACCCCACGGCAAGCAGCCACATGATTCCACTGAACGCCGAAATACGATCGCGCTGATACCACAGCACAAAAGCCGCGATCCACACGGACAGCGTGGTCGCCGAGGTCACGGCAAGTCCGGCCCCGTGCCAGTCCGAAGCAATCGCAGTCAACGGCATCCAACTCGTAATACCAAGCGTGGACCAGAAGACAGCCCATCCATTCCAGTTAGAGGTTCTTGCGTCCTGGCGTTGTTCGCGAACGGGAGGCGATGTCAGCCGGCGGCGTCGCAGGAATACCAGCAACAAACCGAACGCGGCCATCCCGAAGACGAACAGGCTCAGGAGACCGGGATCGTTTCTAGTGTGGCGGGAGACACCCGGCGAAGTCATCACGGTAAGGCAGGCCAGGAATACTCCCAGCGGCACCAGTGGCATGAGGAACATCGTGAGCAGCGCGAAATGACTGCCGGGCACACCTAATTGTTCCGGGGGCGTCGTGGTGGGCGCGCGCCCCGTGACGGCGGTAGCGGCCTCCCGTATGGCGGTGGCCCATTCAGCCACGCGGGCATTCCATGTGCCGGGCATGGCGAAGTAGCCTTGCATCGGCGATAGCAGGACTTGTTTTCGTTGCCCGCCTTCCTCGTAAGTCACGCTGAGAAGATCAATGCCCAGCGGGTTCATGGAGCGCGGATACTGCCCGATGCTCACATCGCGGATGGCGGTGAGCGGAATGACGGTGATGGCACTAACCAGAGCTTGGGGGGCCGTGTGAGTGAGCTGGCGGTCGTCGAGGACGAGCTGGCCGCGCGTGCGGTAAGTAAAGAACTGTCCGCGGGCCGTAGCGAGAAAAGCGGGGGTGACGAGGGTGCTGGTGCCGACTTTGAGGAAGCGCGGCGGGTGCGACGCGCTCCGTGCCTCAGGCTGGCTGCTGCGAGGGGTGGCAACAATCGTCTCCACCTGCGTCTGCAAATCCGACGCCGTCTGGTAACGTAATTCGGGTTTCTGCTCAAGGGCGCGCAGGACAATTTCGTCAAGCCGCACGTCGATCTGCACCTTGCGCGAGGGCGGTTGGAGATTCGCGGCGGGGAGTTCGCCGGTGAGCAATTCATAAAGCACGACACCCAGCGAGTAGATGTCCGCGCGATGATCCGTGCGCCGATGGTCCTTCTGCTCCGGGGCCATGTACTGCGGCGTGCCTGCGGGCTGGCTTTCCGCGAGCCCGATATCCGAGCCGTCGGCGTGGAGCATCTTCGCGATGCCGAAGTCGGCGATCTTCACGCGACCGTCTTTGTTGATGAGCAGATTCGCCGGCTTGATGTCGCGATGCACGATGCCGTGCTCGTGCGCGAATTGCAGCGCCTCGCAAACGGGCGGCACGACCGCCAGCGCCTGCTCCGGCGTGAAGCGCCCCGCCTTCATCGCCTGCCGCAGGTTCACGCCATCCACGAATTCCATGAGCAGAAAGTAAAACCCGCCAGCCTGCCCAAAGTCATATACCGCGACGATGTTCGGATGGTTCAGCGCCGCGAGCGCGTGCGCCTCCTTTTCAAAGCGCACCGCGAACTGCGGATCATCCGCCCGCTCCGGTGCGAGCAGCTTCAGCGCGACGAAACGATTCAGCGACTTCTGCCGCGCCTTGTAAACGACGCCCATCCCGCCGCGCCCGAGGCATTCGAGGATTTCGAGCTGCGGGAAGTGCGGCGCGAGTTCCTCCGGCGAAAGCGGCAGGCCGGCGGCCCTGACGTCATCCGTATGAAGCACGGTCTCCGCTCCGAGCGGCAGAGCCGAGAGGCAGCGCGGGCAGAGGCCCTCCGGCGCATCGGTGCCGAGCGCGGCGCGGCATTGTGGACAGAGGGAGGTTGGTGGAGTTGGTTCGTTCATTACCCTTTCCAATAAGGATCGCACCGGCGTTGTTACACCCGGCTCAATATTTCCACGACGTGCCGGATTTCCGCGTCCACGTCGCCGGAGTCCGTGATGGTGTCCGCAATGGTCGCGCGAAAGATTTCCCGGAAGCGCTTGCGCAGGCGATGCACGGCGACGCGCGCGGCACCTTCCGACACGGCAAGATCGCCCGCAATCTTCTCATAGGGAATGTCGCCGCGCTCAGCAGTCAGGAACACTTTCAGCCGCTCGAAATCATGGCCGCGCCCGGCGCGCTCATACTCCGCGCGAAGGCCGGCCATCGCTTGATCGAGCAGCGTCAGAGCCCACCGGCGCTCGTAGAGAGAATCGGCCGCGATGGATGCCGGCGGCTCCTGCAAATAACGGGACTCGGCGAGTTCCGTATCGAGCGGCACGAAAGTCAGTCCGCCTCCCCGCTTGGCGGATCGCACCTTGTCCCACTCGTTCGCGAGAAAGCGTTTCATCGCCATAATCAGAAACGTGCGGAATCTTCCACGCTCCTGCTCCGCCGCGTTCAGCCAGTCCTTTTGCAGAAGACGGCAAAAAAACTCCTGGGTCAGATCCTGCGCGTCGGGCGCGGAGTTTCCGACGCGCCGGTCGAAAGCGTAGAGCGGATACCAATATCCCGCGCACAATGTCTCGAGCGCCTCCCGCGACGCCGGGGATGCCTTGTCCCTGGCAGCGAGCACGACGGACCACCGCGTCGTCAGGAAGAGCGGGTTCGGTGAGTCTGCGGACTCGGGCTGAGTTGGGGACGGCATAAGAGTGCTTGGTATACAGATAAGCGCCGGAAAGCGATTGTTACCTCTACTTCGACTTCACCGTGGCGCGGCCTTCCAGGCTGTGCGGCGTCAGGCCTTCCAGGCTGGACTCTCCATTCATCGACAGGCTGGAAGCCCGCCGGCCGCACAGGCAAGGATGCCTGCGCCACGAAATGACAAAGTAGAGTTACCAACCGCGAGGATCGCGGGTTGGCGGGGCACCACGACGGATTTTTGCAAGGAGAGTAAGCACTGGGAGAGGCGGGTTGCTGCCGCCATTGGCAATCCCCGCCGAAGGCGCATTCCAGAAACGATTGGAAGAGTGGCCTCCGGCAGGTCTATAAATGGCGGCCTCAGCACGCCACTCCCAGTGGGTCCGTGCAAAAATCCACCGTGGGCATAGCACCACGACGAACGGGGCAATTTCCCCGGACGCTACTCCGCCGCGTCCTGCACGGTGAGGCCGATGGTCTGAGGCTTGTCCGCGACGCCGAGTTCGAGCATGTGCCCGGTCTCGCGTTTCTCCACACCCTCGCGCTGCCAGAGGAACGCCGGGTCGTCGCCCTTGCGCATGTAGATGGGATCCGCGCGCAGTTGCACGTTCTGCAAACCGGCGGGCACCGCGATGGTGTGCTTGCCTTCCGTGAGCTGCGTCGTTTCCTGCCGCGTCCAATAGGCAGCCGGATCGCCCGCCTTGACGCCCGGCAGCTTGCCTGAGACGCGCAATTCGAAATCAGGAAACTACACTTTCAACTCCCAGCCTTTGCGATATGTCCGCTTGATGAGCCCGCCGCTTTTCCCAGCACCACGGACGCGGCGGGCGACGGCTCCCGCTACTGCACCACCAGGCGCAGGAACCGGTCGTCGGCATCCCGCGGCACGGAGGCGGTGCGCTTGTTCTCCGCATCCAGCGCGGAGAGGGTGACACCGGTGGTGGTCCACTGCGTCAGGTTCCGGCTGGTTTCCACTTGGTAGGTGATGCCCGGCGTGCCGGCATAGAAGCTGATGCTCAGGGAACCCTCGCCCAGCACCGGGGCGGGCAGACGGCTGCGCAGATTCTGGCGGGGGTCGAGGTTCAGGGCGTAGGCCATCAGGAGGGACACGCCATCCCCGTCAGGGTCTAGCTGGAGGCTGGTATTATAAGGCAGGCCATGCGCCAGCAGCCAAGTTGCCGCCGGCCAGACCGCCGGGTCTATCCCGATGGACGGGTAGCCTCGCCACACAGGGGAGGTGAAACCTGTCCTGTTCGTGAAGTAATAGACCGTGAATCCCGGGGCGGTATTCTGGAACACCAAGATGCCGAAGCTGGCCGGGGCGTTGCCCTGAAAGACCGCCGACTTCAGCCGGGTGCAGCCGCCGAACGCTTCGTCGCCGATGGAGGTGACGCTGGCGGGGATGGCGACGCTGGTCAGACCGGTGCAGTAGGAGAACGCGTAGTCGCCGATGGAGGTGACGCTGGCGGGGATGGTGACGCTGGTCAGCGCGCGGCAGCCGGA
>JANNVM010000388.1:0-4830 GCA_031414455.1 Verrucomicrobiota bacterium | reverse complement strand
GGTGCCGTCCGGCTGCTGGAGATACAACTGATTGGGCAGGCTTCCCGCTTCACAGACGTAAACATCCTCAAGGCCGTCGCCGTTGACGTCGCCGACCGCGAGCCCGTGATGACCGGTCATGGACACGTCGCCGAAATAGGTGAGGCGTTGCGCCCAGTATTCGATGCCGCGAAGAACCTGAGCGTGGAAGCGCGGGTTCTTACCCAGCGCGGCAAGGGTGCAGTCTTCAAACCAGGGTTTGCGGGCCTGAACCTCTTCGAATTCGTCCAGCCGGATGCTCAGCAGGAGGGGCGATTCCGACCGCTGCCACTCACAGTCCCAAATTCCGCTGCTTTCCACAGGCCCGCCTGCAGAAAGACTCTCCGACTCGAAATGCACGCGGGTGGAAAAGTGATCGCCGGCCAACTCCACACCAATCATCTTGAACCTCAAGCTTTCCGGCTTTGCTGTGATGGAATGGAGCAGTTTGCCCATGTCATCGCCGGACACCGGCACCAGAGGGGCGTCCTTGAGATCCTTCGTTTCGAAGCGCCGCGCTGCGATGTTTCCATCACTCAATTCGGCCTCAAATTGCCACGCGCTCCCTCCGCCGGCCGGAGGATTGAGGGCCGTGGATCGAAATCCCCTGGCCAATATCCCGGTCACGTCCCCCCCGGCGGCGAGCTTGTTCAACTGTGCCAGCGCCGCCCGCGACAATTCCTCGCCTGGCCAGTCCGCCCCGGGCTCAAGCGCCGCCACCGCCCGCTCCAGTGAAGGCGATGTCGCCGCAAACGCCCGCTCCGAAACGGCGGTTTTCCCGCCATCCGGGGCCGGCAGCCGGTCTTCCCGCGGCAGCTTACTGATGCGCAGGGGAACGAGTTCATCCCTCACCGCGCTAACGCCTTTCGGTGCAACCGTTTGCCTTTCTCCGCAACTGGTTGAAAGCGCGCAAAGGCAGGAGAGCAAAAGCAACTTCTGGAGTCGGGGAACCATTCCAGCACAGTGACAGCGTGACGATGCGGGAGGCAAGAACAAAGGGGCGGCGGACTTTTCTTCAGGTAAGAATCTCAATCCGGGCCGTAACAGGTTCCTGCACCGCCGGCTGGACGATTGCCAGCCGGTCCATCCTGGACGATGCGCGGTTGTTCCCGCTCAAGATTCATTCTCCCTGTTCCCATGAAATCCCTCTCTGGTTCCCGCATCCGTTTCTGTTTCCTCGCCGCGGTCTTCGCGAGTATTCTCGGCTCTCCGCCCTCCGGCCACGCGACGAACGCCGCTTACGTCCACGTCTTGAAGCGGGACACGGGCGACACCCGCCTCCACCTCGCCGAACTGGAGGCTTTCGCCAACGGAGTGACTCCGAACAACGCGGGCGGCGCGACCTTCGGCGGCCTCACCACCAGCACCAATGATGTCACCGCCGCCGGCACCTTCGGAAACAGCAATGTCCATCCGGCACTGGGCACCACCACATTGCTCGAACACGGCGGGGTAAACACTCTGCCCAACAACGCCCTGGAGTCCGCCGGGAACGTCTGGTCAACCGCCAGTGGCCTCGGTTCGAACGCTCAGTATACGCTCGACCTTGGGGGCACCCGCGACGTGACAAGAATTCGTCTCTGGCCCCGTGCCGACGCTTGTTGCTCCACTCGCTGGCAAAACCTGGAGATTCAACTGCTCGACTCCAACCGCGTTCCGGTCCCCGGCACGCTCAACCTCCACACCGCCGACACCGGCAATGTTCCGCTCGAGTTCACCTTCGCGACCGCCTCCACAATCAACAGTTTCACCGCCAGTCCTCAGAGGATTGCCTCGGGTGTGCCAGTGACCCTCTCGTGGAACTTTGCGCCAGCCGCCACCGTGGCCACGATCAATAACGGGGTGGGCAATGTCCTGCTGCAAAGCACCAGCGGCGCTGGCGGCATCCTGCTCAATCCCGGGCCGCTTGTCACCACCACCTATCAGTTATCGGTTACTTCCGGCGGACAGTCATCCACGGCCAACGCCACCGTCACCATTGATAATCTCCCCATCATCCATTCGTATGGTGCCAACCTAACAAGTATTTCCGCGGGAACCGATGTGACCCTGTCGTGGAATGTCACCAACTTCACCACCATCCGAATCAACAACGTCGAGATGCCGCCCGGTGCGGCGTCGCTCGTCGTCTCGCCCCTCGCGACCACGGCCTATACCCTCACTGCGACCAATCCGTCGGGAACCGCGACGGACGCCATCACCATCGTCGTCGCCAATGTGAGCGATCTGCTCGGTGCGACCGGGCGCTTTGTCGAGGTGGTGAAGAACGACACCGTTGATACCTATCTTCATATCGCGGAGATCGAGGTTTTCCCCTTCGGAATTGATCCCGATGACGCCGACCCCGACGGGACAAGCAGTAACGACATCGTGCAGAACGGCAACCCGTCCACCGAGACGCCGCCGACCACTACCGCGCTGCTCCACGGACTTCCGGCCTCGGTGTTCGACGGGAACATCGAATCCGGGGCCGACGTGTGGACGACCGCCCCCGGACTCGGCGTCCAGCCGCGCTACATGCTGGACCTTGGAAACACCAACACAATCAACACCGTCCGCATTTTCGGGCGCGGCGATGCCTGCTGCCCCGAGCGGCTGCAAAATTTCACCGTAAAACTCTACGCGGACAACGGTTCTGGCAGTCCGGGGGCCCTCGTCAACTCAGCCACATTTCCCGGCACCGCTCCGGCCGGACTATCCGGCCACGTTGAACTCTCCCTCGCCATCCCCGATCCCGGCATCCACAGTTTTACCGTGGACAAGTCGTTCATCCCGCAGGGCACTCCCATCACACTGTCCTGGGTCGTAAATTCCGCCTTCACCTCCCTCAGTATCGACAACGGTATCGGCGATGTCACGGCGAGGACCAATGTGAGCGGTGCCGGCAGCCTCCTCGTGAATCCCGGACCGTCGGCGACTGCGACCTATACCCTGACCGCCGTGCGGCCCACCGGCACGAGCGTCTCGGGCGTCGAAGTGGAGGTGACGGACCAGCCGCTCATCTATGCCTTCGGCGGCGCCGCCGGCATTGTCGCCCCCGGCACCCCCGTCGCGCTCACCTGGGATGTCGCCAATGTCACCTCGCTCAGCCTCAATGGCACCAGTGTTACGGGCACGACGGGCACCAGCGTGACGCCGGCCGTTTCCACCACCTACGTCCTGACCGCGACGAATTCCAAAGGCAGCGTCTCCCGTGAGTTGCGCATCCGTGTCGTCCTGCCCGGCGAACCAATCATTTCCGAGTTCATGGCCGGCAACCAGACTGGCCGGCTCGACGGGGACGGGGCGGCTTCGGACTGGATTGAACTGTGCAACCCGACCGCCACGACCGCGTCCCTGAATGGCTATTACCTGACTGACGATGCGGCGAACCTGACAAAGTGGCGCATTCCCGCCGTCACCATCGCACCGAACGGCTATCTCGTCATCGTCGCTTCAGGCAAGGACCGCGCTGTTCCCGGTGCCGAGCTGCATACGAACTTCAGTCTCGGCACCGACGGTGAATTCCTCGCCCTGATCAAGCCGGACGGCACCACCGTCGTGACCGAATTCTTCCCGGTCTATCCGGGACAGCGCGACGACGTTTCCTATGGCTTCGACAATTTCGCTCTGATCGAGGGATACTTCCTCACCCCGACGCCAGGTGCCGCGAACGGCGGAAGCTTCGCCGATTTCGTCGCCGACACCGCGTTCTCCCTGGATCGTGGCTTCTACGATGCGCCAATCTCCGTCGAAATCACGACGGCGACGCCGGGCGCTGAGATTCGTTATACCCTCAATGGCGCGAAACCGACGGCGACCAATGGCCTGATCTACACCGCGCCCATTCCGATCGGGCAGACCACCGTCCTCCGCGCGGCCGCATTCAAATCCGGCCTCGTGCCGACGAACGTGGATACGCACACGTATATCTTCCCTGCCAAGGTGATCGCGCATCCCAATATGCGCACCAGCATTACTCAGAATGCTGTTTACGGGCCGCAGATGATCAATTCCTTGAAATCGGTCCCAACGATCTCGCTCGTCTTCCAGGGAGATGTCGAGCGGGTCGAGAAGGAGACCTCGATCGAGATGATCAATTTCGAAGCGGGGAACACCCAGATGGATGCCGGAATGGAGCGGTTTGGCAGCTACGTCACCGACTTCGCGAAGCGGAGCATCCGCGTAAACTTCCGCACTCTCTACGGGCCGGGGAAACTGAAGTTTCCCGTCTTTGCCGGGCACAACTATCCAATTCCACCGGCGGCAAATGTTGACGCGATTGATCTCCGCGCGGGCAACCACGACATGAGCGAACGGGGAGCTTACATGTCGAACCGCTTCACCGACGATGCGATGCTCGACATGGGCCAGATCGCGCCACACGGGCGCTTCGTCCACGTTTATCTCAATGGCCTCTACTGGGGCCAGTACGACCTGCGGGAGCGCTGGAACGGAGCCATGCTTGCGGAATATTTTGGCGGAGTTAAGGAGGACTACGAAGCCATCAATGCCAATAATGGAGGAGACGAGTTCCTCACCGGCACGGTTTTTGACGGCACCGGCCAGTATTGGAACGAGACGCAGACCCGCCTCGCAGGAGTGAAGCCCTTTTCCAACGCCCGCAGTCATATCGACATGGCAAATGTCTTCGACTTCATGCTGCTCTGGGTGAGTGGGAATTCCGAGAGTGAATTTCGCAGCGCGGGATCCGTGCCGCGCGGAGTGCCCTTCAAGTTCTTCATGAAGGATGCGGACGGCTTCCTGCGGCCCCCTGGCCGTGGTGTGACCCACAACGGGCCGCTCAACGTGATGACGAGGCTCCGGACCGAA
>JANNVM010000387.1:0-2763 GCA_031414455.1 Verrucomicrobiota bacterium | reverse complement strand
CGCGAAGCAGGCCGAGACCGCCACGAACATCACCGGCACGGTGCCGGCCAGTCAGATTTCCGGCTTCATCAGCCCGTCCAGTCTGGGCGCGGGCACCATCAATCAGACGCTCAGTTTCAGCCCCGCGAGTGGCGCGCCCTTCACCGTGGGCGGCACCACCCGGGTGACGAACCTGAACAGCGACCTCTTCGACGGGCTGGACTCAGCCGCGTTCCTGCAAAAATCCGGCGGCACCATGACTGGCGCGCTCGGCATCGCCAACACCACCTCCATCGGCTTCGGCAATCAGACCCGCCAGATGCTCAATCTCTTCAATTCGGACTACGGTATCGGCATCCAGGCGAACACACTCTACCAGCGCTCCTTCAATGACTGGTCATGGCACCGCGGCGGAGATCACAGCGATGCGCAGAATGCTCCCGGCAACGGCGGCACGGAAGTAATGCGGCTCGCCGGCGCAGATCTCTGGCTGCGGCCACATGCCATATCCGGCCCCCGCGGCCGCGTCGTCTTTGGCGACCTCCTCTCCGGAAATCCCCGCGTCTCCGTCGGCGAGCCCCAGGGCGTTTTCGATTCCGATGAACTCGAACTCACCGGCGGCATAATCCGCATCTCCAACCCCTTCGCTAACGGCACCCCGGCCATCACCTTTGGCCAGACCACCGGTCAGCATGTGATCCTCTATGAAGGCGGCGGCGATACCTACGGCATCGGCGTGCAGGGCAGCACGGAATACTTCCGCACGGGCGAGCAGTTTGCCTGGTTCAGAGACGGCATCCATGTGGATACGCCCAATGCCCCCGGCTCCGGCGGCAGTCTGGTGATGACGCTCACCGGCACCGGCACGCTCACGGCGCGCGGCAGCGAGAGCGGCGTCAATGTCATCAACCGCAACAACTCCGCGCAGGAGTGGGCCATGTATTCCCGCAACTCGGGCGGCACGGGCCAACTGGCGTTTTGGAACAACACCACTGGCAGCGATGTGGCCGCCTTCTCGCCCAATGGTAATCTTTATCTCGTCGGCGAAGTCTCCACCACCGTCATGACCATTCGTGGCGGCGCGGACGTGGCCGAGCCGTTTGAGATGACGAAGCCCGACGAGATGGAGCCGGGCACCGTGGTCGTCATTGACGAAGAAAACGAAGGCCACCTGATGAAGAGCACCCAAAGCTACGATACGCGCGTGGCCGGCATCATCAGCGGCGCGGGCGGCGTGAAGCCCGGCCTCCGCCTCCACCAGGAAGGCGTCATGGAAGGCGACCACCACGTAGCCCTGAGCGGGCGGGTTTATGTGAAGGCCGACGCCTCGCTCGGAAAGATCAAGCCCGGCGACCTGCTCACCACTTCCACCACCCCCGGCCATGCCATGAAAGTAAAGGACCACGATCAGGCTCAGGGCGCCATCCTCGGCAAAGCCATGAGCAAGCTCGACAAGGGCACCGGCCTCGTGCTCGTGCTCGTCACCCTTCAGTAAAACCACGCCGCTTATCATCATGAAGCTTCTCATTCTTATCCTGAGCGCTGCGCTGCTGACGCTGCTGCCGGGCCACGCCGGCCACATCGAGGTGCGGCTGTCCGTGAAGTATTTCAGTGACACCAACAACCCGGCAGTGACCACTGCGGCCAACACTGCCGTCACCGACGCGAACCGTGTGTTGGACCTGCAGAAGCGGGGCCTGCGTGTGGTCCTCCAGGAGGTCGTGCGCATCAATCCAACCGTCGCCCTGCCCGTGCGGCGCTACTACAGCAGCGCCAACGCGAATGACTACGTGACCATGACGCTGGTCTCATGGCGGCAGTGGTGGCCGGATGCAAACACGGCAACGGGCTGCCATGAAGCCCCTGCTGCCTTCAGCGGGGTTTCGCGCACCGCCACGCCCCCATTCAATCTCACGATCAAGCCCGGGGACGAATTGTCCGCCATGTGGCGTGAGGGCATCTGCTCGAACAAAGCGGCCTTCGCCTACCGCACCGATGCCTGCAACATCTACATCGTCTGGCCAGAACTGTGCGCCGGTGCGGGAACATTTCCGAATCCAGCCAGCTGCACCGACAATCTGTTCTATGTCTCCAACTTGGGTGACCGTTCCCTCTTTCTACATGAATGGGGCCACTGGGCCAGCCTCCAGCACCCGTTCGCCGGGACGGAAGGAACCTACGAAGCGGTCGGCGATGACGACATTGCCGACACTCCCGTGGATGCGCATCAAGTCACGGCACTGGCCGCGCCCACGGCTGCCGGTCCCTATCAGACCTTCATCAATTCCGTGGCCCAGTCGCTCTACGGAGTTGACTTTGCGGGATTAGTCACCGCCGAGCGTGAGCAGGTGCTGACCATGGCGGCGATCGCCAAAATCCGGTGGTTCAACGGCTTTCCCTTTGCAGCTCTCACGTCCGACCGGCAGGCGGAACTCAGGCTGACGTGGCAGAACATCGAGAGCTACCACAAAGGCGCGCCGCCCGAGGAGCAGTGGCTTTTCACAGAGGGGCAACTGGACAAGGTAGCCGACAGCATGGCGACATTTTCCACCCGCAGCCCGACCGCCACCGGGCGCTACTGGTTCTTCGGCGGCCCGAATCTTGATGCCTCCGCGCCGCTGGGCAGCAGCAAGCGGCCCTTCAACAACATCACGTTTGCCACGGTCAATAACGCACCCCTGGCCGCAGGCGACATCGTGCTCGGCCGGCCCGGCAGCTATCCCGTGCCAGGCCCAAACGGCACCACACTCCGGATCAACAAACCCTGCACCATCCGCGCCACCC
>JANNVM010000386.1:0-1556 GCA_031414455.1 Verrucomicrobiota bacterium | reverse complement strand
GCGAGTGGCAGCACCACGACGACGAGGAGCGTGCCAACGAGCACTGCGGGCACAAAACGCAGTGCAAATGTCTCCGTGAATCGCTGCGTCGGGCTTTTTTGTTCCTGCGCCTCAGCGACGAGCTGCATCACGCGGGCGAGGGTGTTGTCGCGGGCCAGCCTCGTCATGCGCACGTCCAGCGCGTTGTCCTGATTGATGGTGCCGGCAAAGACATCGTCGCCAGGCTTTCGCTCCACCGGCACGCTCTCGCCCGTGATCGCGCTTTGATCGATGCTGCTCTCGCCCGCGGTGATGACGCCATCCACCGGCACGCGTTCGCCGGGTTTCACGACCACGACTTCATTCACGGCGAGTTGTTCCACCGGCACTTCTTCAAGCCGGTCGCCGCGCCAGGTGAAGGCCGTGCGGGGCATGAGTTTTCCGAGAACACCGACGGCATTGCGCGCGCGCTCCATCGCGTAATTTTCACCCGCATGGCCGAGCGAAAAGAGAAACAGCAGGAACGCGCCCTCCGCCCATTCGCCGAGCAAAGCCGCACCCGCCGCCGCTGCGATCATCAGCAGGTCGATGTCGAAGTTCCCACGAAAGACCGCAGGAACCGCATGAATGACCACATCATAACCGCCAGCGGCATAAGCCAGCGCGTAGAGCGTCAGCACCAGGCCCGGCGGAAAACCCAAAAAGCGCTCACCTAAAAAACCCGTGACGAGAAACAATCCCGCGGCAGCAACAAGCAGCAACTTCCGAGGCTGTTGCGCTGGAGAGTGGTGGTGTTCGGCCATGGTCAGTATTTCGCCGGCATGCCGTTCAGTCCAGGACCAGCGTGAAGGCCGCCTCACCACGGGCGGCTTTGGAAACGGCCTCAGCCGTGAAAAATGTTTTCATAGGCGCAAAGTTTAAGCGCGCGCGCCATGCCCGCGATGGGGTGTAACCCTACTGCGGCAGCTTGACGACCATCTTGCCCACGTTCTTGCCGTCGAAGAGGCCGATGAAGGCAGCCACGGCTTGATCAAGTCCGTCCACCACAGTTTCCAGGCTCTTCAGTCTTCCAGACTGGAAATGACCGCCGACTTCCTTTTCAAACTCGCTCTGCAGATTCAACCAGTCGCCAACGATCAGTCCCTTCATCGTCAGTCGCTTGGTTGTCATGTTGAAAAGATTGGACGGGCCAGGCTTGGGCTTCTCCTCATTGTAACCAGAGATGCCACCGCAGGCGATGATGCGGCCGTGAACCCGCAAGGCTGACAGCGCGGCTTCGAGAGACTCGCCGCCGACGTTGTCAAAATAGACGTCAATGCCCTCAGGCGCGGCGAGGTTCAGTTGGTCCAGCACGGGGCCGGTCTTGTAGTTGAAGGCGGCGTCGAATCCGCATTCCTCCAGCAGGCGCTTCACCTTCTCCTCCGAATCGGCGGAACCGATCACGCGGCAACCCCGTAACTTGGCCAGTTGCCCGGCCATGTTACCGACGGCACCCGCTGCGCCTGAGATGTAAATGACATCGCCAGCTTTCACTTCGACCATCGTCAGTCCCGCCCACGCAGTCATGCCGGTCATGC
>JANNVM010000385.1:0-2999 GCA_031414455.1 Verrucomicrobiota bacterium | reverse complement strand
CCGGCGACGTCCTGCACGCCGAGTTTGCGGAACATATCGCCGCGGCGCTTGAGTTCTTCGTCCACGCGCTGGAGCACGCTGAGCGCAAATTCACGGTCGCTTTCAATGGCGACGACGCGGGCGTGCGGCAGACGGTGCGTTGCATAACATTTGAATTCGACGCCCTTCTTGAAGTCGATGAGGTAGAACTCCACCTCATCAGGGCTGCAGGCCATGGCGAGGTTGGTGATGATGACATGGAAGAGTGTGGACTTACCGGAGCCGGTTTTACCCGCGAAGAGCGCGTGCTGCCGGGTGCCTTTGCCGATGGCCAGCATCTGATGTTTGGTCGCGCCGGTGCGACCGACCGCGATGCGGACTTCATTGGTGGTCTCACCTGTCCACATCTCGTCCGGTGCGGGTGAGATTTGGGAGAACGGCACCTGGACGCGACCGGAATCAATGCTCGCCTGGCCGATTTTGTGGACGAGGTCCAGCGCCAGTGCGTGCTCCGGCGGCGCGTCGAGAGTAAGCCTGACTCCCGGGCCGTGAGGACCGTCGCTGAGAATAAAGTCGTCTTTTTCGCGGGTCAGCCGGACAGCGTTCTGCCGCAGTTCCTCCGCCACGAATCCGTCAGGCCGCGGCAGCCGCTGGTCCCAGTGAATGAAAAGGAAAACCCCGCAGCGCGCGCCGCTGGTGGCGATGCTGAGCAGGCGTTTCGCCGCGACGTCGCTGAATCCTGACGGAAAGTCCGCGGCGATGATGAAGTGATATTTCTCCGCCACGCTGCCGGCCTGCTCATTGTATTCGGTGATGGTGGCGAAGTCATTGCGCAGATACATCTGGATGACCTTCTCGATGTGAGCGCTGAGTTCAGTGAGGCGTTCCTCGATGTGATCGCGCTGCGTCCAGATGCGGCGGTTGATGACGGCGTCCTCGTAGTCGGCGAGGTGCATGAGTCCGGCGAAACCCGCGCCGAGTCCCGAGGGATCGAAAATTGTCAGGGCGAGCCGGCCTGGCGGTGTGGTGGCGAGGAGGCGGAGAGCGATGTGATTGAGCGTGCCCGCGGCACCGGCGCTGGCCGATTCGTTGGTTTCAAACAGCAGTGAGCCCTCCGCGGGGAACGTCAGGGCGAGGGGCAGGGAAAACTGCGCCGGCCCCGGGAGCGGCAGTCGCGGATCCTTTGGCAATGCACCGGCGTGTTTCGCGAGGTCCACTTCCAACCGGGCAAATGCGGCGACGGGATCGAACTCCTTTGCCGGCTGCCAGCTCTCCACGAATGCCGCATCCCAGCGGTGGGACAGTCGGGAGGCTGCGGAATCGGCGGCGGTGATCTCCTGCCAAACCGCCGGGCTTTCGCGCAGCCAATCGGCCTGGAGCGCGGCCCACTTCTCCTTCTCCTCGACATCCAGGGCCGCTGTCTCCTGCGCGAGGACAGCCGCATACTGCTGGTGTCGTGCGGCATCCTCATCTTCAAGGGATTTGGCCGCCGTCGAGTGACCAATTTCCGTCTGCGCACGCTGCAGTTCAAGTTTGCGGTCATTGCGTTCGGCAATGCGCTTCACCTGATTCAGCAACTTCTCCCTCGCAGCGGTCAGGAATTGCGCCTCGACATCGCCGACCTGGCCCCATTTGTCTTTGATGGCCGCCGCCTCGTGGGTCTGACGTTCCTGGGCGCTCTGCGTTTCCTCTGCATGACGTGCCGCCGCCTCAGCACCGAGGGACGCATGGGTGGCCCGCGCCGCACCCAGCGCCGCGGCCAGTTCGCCCGCGGCGGTGCGCAGTTTGGGCAGCGCGGCAAAGTGGAGGCCCAGCACCGCAAGAAACAACACCGCGCATACCGCGCCGGCGACCGGCATCTGCAAAACCCATACGAGCACAATTCCGGCAACCGCGAGCAGCGGAGCCATCAGCCAAACCGGCAGAATACTTGTCAGGGCGGCCAGCGGTTGCTTCTTCAAATCTGCGAGCAGGGTGCCGGCAGTTTGCAGGCTGGCATCCACTGTCTCTGTGCTGCCGCCGCTGGAAACTCCGGCCCGGGACACCATGGCGCGCAGTGCCAGCGATCCCCTCAGTGCCGCGTGAGTCCCGGCATTCAGCTTCGCCAACTGCTCTGTCTGCGCGGCGAGTTTCTGCTGAACTTCCGCGAGGGACGCTGCGGCGCTGCCGATCTTCCCGGTTACTTCCTTTTCCAGCTTCAGCTTCTGCCGCTGCAAATTGCCCAGCCATTCGCCGCGCTTCCCGGCAACCCGCTTCGGCATCTCGCGGCGTGCGGAACGCTCCGCTTTCTCCAGCCTCAGCAGTCGCGCGGCGTGCCGTTCGCGGGTGACTTCATAGCGCGATTTCCACAGCTTGTCGGCCTCCGTGATTTCGCGGGTCAGGCGCGCGCTGCTCTCCTTGAGTGCGTTCTGATATTTCCTTTCCGCCGCATAGCGCCGTTTGGCGATGTCTTTTGTCAGTTCGTCCTCCCGTACAGCCGTGACGGCCACGGTGCGGCGGTAGTCTTCGAGCAGCGCGAGGCTGCGGCTGATGCGGGGGGCGCTATTCACAGTCATGGTGCATTTTTCGCAGTAAAACATCAATGTCCTCCATCGCCTGACGGGCACTGGCGATGAGGCCCGGCAGGTGTTCCAGAAAGCGCGCCTCGAACTCTGCGCTTTTGGCATCGCGCCAGTCGTCAGTGGTGCTTTGCCACGCGGCGGCGAGGTCACGCCATGCGGCTTCGAGTTGTGAGGCGGCGCCCTGGGTGCTCATGCGGCGGGAGGTGCGGGTTCTGTTGGGTCCGCCGGGGCGGTGACCGGTGCATTGCCCGGCGGACGTTCCCGCTCCAGATAGGAACCAAGGGTTTTCAGTGCCTGATCCAGCCACGCCACACCTTTCACGAGATCGTGTTCGAGGAAGTCGCGCAGCTTGCCAAGCCCCTTGACGGCAGGATCGTAGATGCGATCAAATTCCCGCGCCCATTTCTTCGCGGCTTTCAGTTTCAACTCCGACTCCTCAAGCTCCGCCCTGGCGCGGCG
>JANNVM010000384.1:0-7526 GCA_031414455.1 Verrucomicrobiota bacterium | reverse complement strand
CTTGAGCATGGCGGTGAGGAATTGCGCGACCTGTTGGCTCTTGCTGGCCGCGGCTTCAGCTTTCTGGCGTTCCTCGCTCTGCTCCTTTTCGGCGGCGACCGCCCGCACAAGCGCCTGCCGTTCCTTCTCACGGGTGTCCCTTTCCTGGACGAACATCCACGTCGAAACCCCCAGTCCGATGAAGACTGCGGAGAGGACGGCGGCGGCGGCGGCGAAGGCGAGCTTGTTCCGGCGGACCAATTTCCTGAACCGATAGGCGGCACTGGCCGGGCGGGCGGTGACCGGCTCGCTGCCGAGGTGGCGCTGGATGTCGTGCGCGAGACCGTTGGCCGTCTCGTAGCGGCGGGAGCGGTCCTTCTCGAGGCACTTCATGACGATCCAGTCGAGGTCGGTGGGAAGTGCGGAATGGGGAGTGCGGGTTGCGGAGTTCCGACCACTGACTTCAGACCTCAGACCTCCGACCTCCGACTTCAGACCTCCGACTTCTGACCTCGGACCTCCGACTTCCGTCCGCTGCCGTCTGCCTTCCGTCCTCTGTCTTCTGCCTTCCGACTGTGTCAGCCGGGTGCTCGGCTTCTGTGGTTCGGTCTCGCGGATGATGCGGCGCATTTCATCGAATCCGGCGTGGAGCAGATCCTGCGCGTCGAACGGGGTGGAGCCGGTGAGGAGTTCGTAGAGCAGGACTCCCAGGGAGTAGATGTCCGAGCGGGTATCAATGTCAGCGCCGCTCATGGCGGCCTGCTCGGGGCTCATATAGGCCGGCGTGCCGACGAACTGGGCGAACTGGGTGAACAGGGTTTTGTTAGTGAGTTTCTGCTCCGTGGCCTTGGCGATGCCGAAATCAATCACCTTGGGGACCGGCCGGCCGTCGAGTTCGGTGACGAGGATGTTCGACGGCTTGAGGTCGCGGTGGATGATGCCCTTCTGGTGCGCGTGCTGCACGGCGGAGCAAACGGCGGTGAACAAATCGAGCCGCTGGCGGGTGTTGAGCCCGTGATCCTGACAATAATCCGTGATGCGGACGCCGCGGACCAGTTCCATGACAAAGTAGGGACGACCGATGTCGGAAGACAGCGGGCGGAGGACAGAAGTCGGAGCAGCAGCGGAAGTCGGAGGTCGGAGTTCAGAGGTCGGGTCGGAGTTCGTCGGGCTGACTTCTGACATCTGATTTCCGACCTCCGGCCTCCCCCCTGTCACGCCTCCATCAAAGACCCTCGCGATATTCGGATGGTCCATCATGGCCAGCGCCTGGCGTTCGGCCTCGAAGCGGGCGATGACCGATTTGGTGTCCATGCCCGGCTTGATGACTTTGAGGGCGACGCGGCGCTGGACCGGTTCCTCCTGTTCGGCCATGTAAACGACGCCACAGCCGCCCTCACCGATTTTCTCGAGGAGCTTGTAGCGGCCGATGCGGTCGCCGGGTGCTTCAGTGACGGCGGAAATGAGCATTTCCCCGGAAGCCAGCGCGGCGGCAACGGACGTTAGGGCTCCGGCGGCGACGGGTTGACCAGGCAGGAAACCTTCTGCCCGGGTGTGGGCGCGCAGCAGTCCATGCAATCGCGCCAGCAGGTCCTCATTCCCGCCGCACGCCGCCTCGAGGAAGGCGTGCCTTTCCTCCGGCGCCGGCAGATCAAGTGCCTGCCCGAAGATTTCCTTCTCGCGATTCGACGGGTTTGGTGCGGCCATAAATGGGGTTTCAATCATCAATGCGCTCTTCCCGGGATGTTTGGGCCAAAAAACATTTTGGACCGCATCCGTTGCTTCAGCGGGATCGCATCAACTCCTCATGCAGCCACGCCCTGGCATAGGCCCATGTGCGTTTGGCCGTCCGCTCGGCAAGGCCCAGCACCCGGGCGGCTTCGACGTTCGACATCCCAGCGAAAAAGCGCAGCTTGATCAATTCCGCCCCGGTCGCATCCACTGTGGCGAGCTTGTCGAGCGCGTCATTCATGCCGAGCAGAGTGTCATCGTCGGTGGCGACGGCCACATCAAGGTTTTCCCAATCGATGCGCTGCAAATCCCCTCCGTGTTTGAGCCGGCCTTTGCGCCGCGCCTTTTCGATGAGAATGCGGCGCATGGCTTCGGCGGCTGCCGCAAAGAAGTGAGCGCGCCCCTCGAACTTCGGATCGTCGTCCCCGACCAGCCGGAGCCATGCTTCATGCACGAGCGCCGTCGGCTGCAGCGTCTGGCCCGGTGATTCAAGTGCCATCCGGTGCGCGGCGAGCTTGCGCAACTCCTCGTAAACGAGCGGCAGCAAATCCTCAGCCGCGGCACTGTCGCCGTTTGCGGCACGGTTGAGGTGGAGGGTGACGTCGCTCATGCCGCGGGAATTATCACAGGAGGCCGCAGGGCGGAAGTCCTAATCCTGACCTGGCAAAGGATTCGTCAGGTGACTTCCCGCCGCCGCATGCCGGGCATCCGGGCGCCGGCTCAGGAAATCTCCGCGCCCGTAAAATCCCACGCCGGCGGCGGGAACTTCAGCTCAAGCCGGGCGAGTGTCTCGCGCACGGTCGTGGCGACGGCGATGTTGCGGTACCATTTCCGGTTCGCGGGAATGATGTGCCATGGCGCGTTGTCGGTGCTGGTGCGCTGGATCGTTTCCTCGCAGGCGCTGACGAGGTTCGGCCACAGTTTACGGTCGGCGATGTCGTCAGGGTGAAATTTCCAGTGTTTCTCCGGGTTCTCCAGCCGCGCCTGGAGCCTGCGGCGCTGCTCTTCACGGGAGATGTGGAGGAAGAACTTCAGGATAGTCGTGCCCTCGTCAGTGAGCATGCGCTCAAAGTTCACAATGTGGTCGTAGCGTTTTTCCCACACGGATTTTGGCGCGAGGTTTTTGACGCTTACGGCGATGAGGTCTTCATAATGGCTGCGGTTGAAGACAACAATCTCGCCCTTCGCCGGCACTTCGCGGTGAATGCGCCAAAGGTAGTCGTGATCCAGTTCCAGAGCCGTGGGGCCTTTGAAAGAGACGACGCGCAGGCCGTGGGGATCGAGCCCGCTGAAGACATTGCGCACGGTGCCGTCCTTGCCGCTGCCGTCGAGCCCCTGGAGAATGATGAGCAGGCGGTGCCTGTGTTCCGCGTAGAGCATTCGCTGGAGCCTGGAAATATCCGCGCGGATGGTGTCCAGTTGCAGCATACCGGTCATTTTGTCGCCCGCGAGTTCCGGCCCGCCGACGGGATCGAGATCGGAGAGCTTGATTTTGGAGCCGGGCCTGGCGCGGAAGATTTTCATGCGGCGGAGTGCGAAGCGGAATTGCATCCATCAGTGGGACCGCCCTCAGGCACCGCAAGAGAAAAGCTGCAGGGTGGTTGTGCCCGACAGCGGAGAAACCGGTGAGTGTCAGACGCCCGGCTTCACCAGCCTGACAAGTCGGCGCGCCAGTTTGTCAGGCTGCCGGGTTTCGCATTCCCAGATGACGGCGACGCGCCAGCCGAGCCGGCGCAGCGCGGCGCGGTGGCGAAGGTCGCGGGCGGCATTGCCCTCCAGTTTTGCCAGCCAGAAGTCGCGGTTTGCGGACGGCATGGTGGCCTCGCGGCAGCCGGCGTGGCGGTGCCAGAAGCAGCCATGCACAAAAATCACGAGCCGCCGGGGGCCGAACACGATGTCAGGTTTCCCTGGCAAGCCGGCGCGGTGCAAGCGATAGCGCACCCCCATCGCGTGGAGCAGCCGGCGCACGATCATCTCCGGTTTCGTGTCCTTGCTGCGAATGCGCGACATGTTCCACGACCGCTGCTCTTTGGTGAGGCGGTCGCGGCTGACGGGTGCCTTGCGTGCGGACATGGTGGTAGGGCTTTCTACCTGCCGGTCCGCGGGAACGGCAAGCTGACATTCGCTGGCAAACGGATGCGGATCCGCTCAGAGTGAGTAATCCCACTTCCGTCAACCATGCGCGCACTCATCCAGCGGGTCACTTCCGCCTCTGTCACCATCGCCGGCACAATCCATTCCAGCATCGGGCCCGGGCTGCTCATTCTCCTCGGCGTGGAGGAAGCTGACACGGAAGAAGATGTCGTTTGGCTCGCCGGCAAGATTGCGCGGCTCCGCATTTTCGGTGACGCCGCCGGGCAAATGAACCTCGCCCTTGCCGATACCGGAGGCGGGGCGCTCGTGGTTAGTCAATTCACGCTCCACGCTTCGACGAAAAAGGGAAACCGCCCTTCCTTCATCCGCGCCGCCCGTCCGGAGCAGGCCGTGCCGCTTTACGAATTCTTCTGCGCCGCCCTCACCACCGAACTCGCCCGTCCCGTGCAGAGCGGCGTCTTCGCCGCCGACATGCAGATCGCCCTCGTCAACGACGGCCCGGTGACCATCTGGATGGACTCAAAATCCCGCGAATAGGGGAAAAGGCAGAATGAAAAATGCAGAATGCAGACTGACGAGTCAGCGGTAGGAGGATGAGCGCTGGAATTTTGTTGCTTCATTCTGCATTTCTCATTCTGCATTTCTCATTTCTCCCGTGTCCGCCCCTCTGACTGACAAACTCCTCGCCGCCCTCGACCGCCGGCGGCGCATGGGCCTGCCGGATGCCCGGACCAGCGTCTTTCGTGTTGCCGACGGCAACGGCGACGGACTGCCCGGCATCTTCATTGACTCCTGCGACGGCCACTGGCTGGTGCAGACGCAGGATGTTCCCTGGCCGGCGTGGCTGGAAAAAACGCAGCCCGCCGCCGGCTGGCGTTCGCTGTGGTGGAAGCGGCTTGATCAGCAGCAGAAGGAAGCGCCTCGCCTGATGTCAGGGCCGGGGCCGGACGGCGTCTTCACCGTGCAGGAACTCGGCCTGACCTATGAACTCGATTTCCGCGCGGGCTACAGTCAGGGCCTCTTCATTGACCAGCGGGTGCAAAAGGCATGGGTTATGGAAAACGTGCAGCCGGAGCAGCGCGTGCTGAACCTCTTTGCCTACACCTGCGCCTTCAGTGTTATCGCCGCGTCGGGCGGTGCTGTCACCACCAGCGTCGATCTTTCCCGGATTTATTTGGAATGGGGGAAGCGCAATTTTTCCCTGAACGATTTCGACCACTCCGCGCACTTCTTCTGCAAAGGCGACACCGCAGAGTGGCTCCGCCGTTTTGCCGCCAAAGGCCGCACCTGGCACGGCATCGTGCTTGATCCGCCCACCTTCTCGCGCAACGACGACGGCCGCGTCTTCCGCATCGAGAAGGACTTCCCCGCGCTCGTCGCCTCCTGCCTCCGCGTCCTGGAGCCCGGCGGCTGGCTGCTCTGCTCTACGAATCACCGCGCTCTCCCTGACAGAGAATTCCTCTCCCTCATCCGCCGTGGCGCCGAGGACGCCGGCCGCCGCATTCAATGCGAACCCGGGGCCATGCCCCCGGACTTCACCGGCGAGCCCTATCTGAAAGTCTGGCGCGTGCGGGCGTGAACGAAAGGCGCGAATTTTGAATTGCCTTCGTGTGTTGCGGGCTACTCTCCGCGGGATGGAGTTCAAAAAAATCCCGCCGTCCGCGCCGCTGCCCGCCGCGCCCCCTGTGGATCCGGACATTCAAACGCGGGAGGCCCTGCGGCTGATGGCCCGGCGACACCTCCACGGCGCGCGCGGAATCCTCTTCATCATCGGCAGCCTCATGCTCGTTATCAGTCTGGGACACTTTCTCTCCACGTCGGGTATCCTTGGCTTCCAGCAGGACAACGACCTTGAGACAGCGCTCGCCGCCGCCGGCGTCGTCGTGGGGCTGCTGGTGATCAGTTGCGGCTGGCTGATCCTTGTGATGCCCCGCACCGCGGCCATACTGCCCATGGTGCTTTTCCTGGGCTATGCAGCCACATCTCTGACGCTCCAGATCAAAGGCGGGCAGCCCCCCGGCTTGCTGAGCGCCACAGTTCAGGTCTGCCTCGCGGCCCTGACCATCAAGCCCATCCGCGAAGCTCTCGCGTTTCACCGCGAGGCTCAGAACATCCGCGAAGCCATCCGCAGTGCCGCCATTCTCCGGAACAAAAACCGGGGGCGGTGAATTCACTGCCTTCGCAAATCAGGGATTTTAGGAGGCGAAGTCTGCGCCGCGGGCGCGGGTTTTACGGCGCTGCGGCCGTACATCCACCATGCGAGGCCGACGCCGCCGGTGAAGCCCCAGAAGTGGCTGGACCACGAGAGCCGGGGATCATTGCTATTGGTTAGCAGGCTGATGACCTGACCCAGGTAGAACAGCCCCACGCCGAGAGAGGTCAGAGCCCAGCTCAGCTTCCGGGCAAACCAGCCGCGGGCGAGGAGGAAACCGAGGAGACCAAAAAGCACGCCGCTGGCTCCTTCATGGACCATGCCGCCCTGGCCAAAGGCCCATGCTCCGGCACCGCTGGTCAGCGCTGTGAAGACGCAGACACGCAGAAAGAGCGCCCGTCCGCTGATGACAAGAATCCACCCGAGAATCACCAGAGGCAGGGTGTTGGCGAGGAGATGCCAGAAGTCCACATGCAGGAACGGCGCGGCGGCGATGGAGAAGAGGCCGCTGAAAGTGCGCGGGCGGATGCCCCATTTCCGGAGGTCCATGACGGAATCCGGCAGGGCGGTATCCACGAGAAACACCACCCACAGCGCACCGACGCAGAGCAGCACCAGAAAAAGATGCTTTTTGGCCGTGGCCCACTGAGAGGCGAGGCGTTCGCGGAGGTTGAACATGGTCGGGAGCGGGAGGATACGCACCCGGCGGACCGGGCTTGCTCAATTGGCGCATCTTTCCAGAATCGCACCCGCAATTTCCCTGTATGAAGAACTATCGCCCCCTGCTCCTGCAAAATCTCGGGCTCAGCCTGCCGTCCCTGCGCGTTCACCGGCTGCGTTTGAATCACCACATGCCGGAGGCGGTGTGGACCACCCACGCCCACGATCACGGGCAGCTCCTCATCTACCTCAGCGGCCGCGGCAAACAGCAGATGGGAGAGCGCGCCTGCGACTGCCGTCCGGGCAGTGTCGTCTATGTCGAGGCCGGGCAGACGCACGCTTATTCCAAACAAATGCAGCGCGCGCCGCTGATCCTCGTCATTGACCTCGACCTGGAAGTCACGCGGGCCACGGCGCACCCGGTGTCGCTCATGCCCAGCGCGGATCTGACAAAAGTGCTGGCCGCGCTTCGCCGGCTCCTCGCGATCCGCATGCCGGATCACCGCGAGTCCATGCTGGCGACCGCCTCGGTGGTCATGGAAATCCTCGACCGCGCCCTGCTTGCTGCCGGCTGGCTGCGGTCGGTGAACCGTTTCGGCCAGCGCAGCGGCAAAGCCCTCACGCAATTCACCGAGCGCCTGCTCGAACGCATGAATGCCCCGGAGGTAACGCTGGAGGAGATCGCCAAACGCGCCGGCTACGAAGTGGAGCAACTCAACAAGAAGCTGAAGGGCGAGTGTGGACTCACGCTCGGCCAGCTTCGGAGCCGCTACCGGCTCCAGCGCGCGCAAACACTCATTCGTCAGGGATATCCCATGACCAGTGTCGCCGAGCGCGTGGGGATCCCTGACAACAATTACTTCTCCCGCTGGTTCCGTCAGCAGACCGGCATGACGCCCAGCCAGTTCAA
>JANNVM010000383.1:0-2819 GCA_031414455.1 Verrucomicrobiota bacterium | reverse complement strand
CGGCCATCGAGAACACCCTGGCCGCGATCAATGATACCAAGGCCAGCGTCGCCGGGCTGATTTCAAGTCGCTTCCGTTCGATGTAACTCTTGAAGTAATCGCGCACCGTGGTCGCAGGAACTTCCTCTCCCGAGATTTCCTTGTAGATGTCCGCCAAAACCTGACGGGCCTGTTTCGCTGAGCGTTTCCGGCGGCTTTCTTCCTCAAAAAGGCGGGCTCGCTTTTCAGCCTCCTTTCTCACTGTTTCCTTCGTTGATCGCTTCATTCGACGGCCATTCGCGTCCGTCCAACATGCGGTGTAGTATTTGCTCTCAGGGCGTTTCCAAAGACTGGCCATGTGTGTACAATAGTGAGAACTTCCGACGATGTCCAGAGACATTTACGGGCGTCCATTTACCTTAAGACCAATGTCTTGTAAGGGGCCAAATTCAAATCGTGGGTTCGAATCCCGCCAGCCCGACCAAATACGGTCGAGTGCCGCGGGGCAGGAATCCTGGTTCGACTGGCATTGCGTGAAGCGTCGCATCCCGCAATGGCAGGAAGGCAGTTGGTTGACGGCGCAAAGCTGCGATGCAATCCCGGATTCTTTCCCTGTCCATCCGCCGCCGGGCGTGATAACGGCACGGCATGGCACAGGAAAAACGACTCTTTCTGCTCGACGGGATGGCGCTCATCTACCGGGCGCATTTTGCATTTATTGCGCGGCCCATCGTGACGAGTTACGGGCTCAATACGTCGGCACTCTACAATTTCACAACGGTGCTGCTCAACCTCATCAAGGAGGAAAAACCGACCCACATGGCCGTCGTTTTCGACACCTCCGCACCGACGGCCCGGCACACGGAATTCCCCGCCTACAAGGCGCAGCGTGATGAGATGCCGGAGGATCTCAGCAAGGCGCTGCCGCACATGAAGCGCATCATCGAGGCGTTCCGGATTCCGGTGCTGGCGATGGATGGCTACGAGGCGGATGACGTCATTGGCACGCTGGCGCGACGGGCGGAGAATGACGGCTTCACCACCTTCATGGTGACAGCCGACAAGGACTTCGCGCAGTTGGTGGATGCCAACACCTTTATCTGGAAACCGGGCCGTCAGGGCAACGAACACGAAGTGATCGGCGTCCCGGAAGTGCAGGCGCAGTGGCTCGTGGAGAGGCCGGAGCAGGTCATTGATGTGCTCGGGTTGTGGGGCGACACCGCGGACAATTTTCCCGGCGTTCCGGGCATCGGCGAAAAGACCTCGAAGGCGCTTATCAAAGAGTGGGGCAGCATTGAGAACCTGCTTGCCAATACCGATAAACTGAAGGGCAAGCAGAAGGAAAACCTCATCGCTCATGCGGAGTCCGCGCGCCTCTGCCGCAAGCTCGCAACGATCTGGCTGGACGTGCCGGTGAAGGAGACGCTGGACGAACTGGCAATGTGTGCGCCGAACGATGATGTCGTGAAGTCGCTGCTCGTGGAGTTTGAATTCACCGCCATCGGCAAGCGGATGTATGGCGAGGACTTCAAGGCCGGACGAAGCTTTCACCGCCGCGCAGAGGAAAGCGCACCGGTGGTGGACGATGACCTCTTCGCCGCCATGACCCCAGAGCCGGAGCCTGTCCCGGCGAAACTGCGCACGCTCGCCGACACGCCGCACATCTACGAAGTCGCCGACACCAAAACGAAACGTGAGGCCGTATTGAAGCTCATCGCGCAGCGCAAGGAGGCGGGATTCTGCCTCGACACTGAAGGCCCGAACCCGCGCGACGCCACTATTCGCGGGATCGCCATTTCCACCGACACCGGCAAAGCCTCATACCTCACCGGCGCGGATCCCGCGGTGCTGGTGCAGGAACTGGCGGCACATTTGTCAGGCGTACTGCTCACGGGTCACGACTTGAAACAATCACTCCAGGTGCTGCACCTCGCCGGTGTGGCGCTGCCCTGCGCGTTTTTCGACACCATGCTCGCGCAGGCGCTCATCGAGCCGGAGCAGCGGCAATCGCTCACGTATCTCGGCGAGGCCCTGATCGGCTATACACCGGGTACTCAGGCGAAGGTGGAGAAGAGCGGGCAGATGCTTATGCCGGGCCTCGATGACGACAATGCTCCTCAGCGCGGCGAGCAGGCGATGGAGCGCGCGGATGTCGCTCTGCAGGTCGCCGACAAACTCCGGCCGCAGTTAGTCGCGCAGAAACTGGAGCGCGTCTTCTACGACATTGAGGCTCCGCTTCTTCCCGTGCTCGCCGGCATGGAGGCCGCGGGCATTCGTATTGATGTCAATGTGTTGAAGGAGACCTCCGTGGTGCTGGAAAAGCAAATTCACGAACTCGAAGAAGCCGTCTATGCCGCCGCCGGCAAACGCTTCAATCTGAACTCACCCAAACAGCTGGGGCAGATTCTCTTCGATGAAATGAAACTCATCGAAAAGCCAAAGAAGACCAAAACCGGTCAGTATGTCACCGGTGAGGAAGTGCTTACGGAACTCGCCGGCGAGCACCGCATCGTCGCGGACCTGTTGGCCTATCGGGAGTCCAGCAAACTCAAGAGCACCTATGTGGACGCGCTGCCGAATGAAGTTTCCCGCCGCACCGGCCGCGTGCATACCACGTATCATCAGGCCGGCGCCGCCACGGGCCGGCTCGCCTCGAACAACCCCAACCTTCAAAACATTCCCATCCGCAGCGAGCAGGGCCGCGCCATCCGCAAAGCCTTTGTCGCGGACGGGCCGGACATGATTTTCCTCAGCGCCGACTACAGCCAGATCGAACTCCGTGTCATGGCCTCGCTCAGCGCCGACCCCGCCATGATCGAAGCCTTTCACAAAGGCGAGGA
>JANNVM010000382.1:0-10419 GCA_031414455.1 Verrucomicrobiota bacterium | reverse complement strand
TTTGCGCATAAAAAAGAGAAGTAGTCTTGAAGGAGTGATTGCGGAGCAGGGCGAGCACCGCCTTTACCACATTCGCGGATTTCAGATTAGCCAAAAGCCTCCGGAAACCGGGTGCCTGACGGTCGGGAACACAACCGGATTCCCGGGCACCACCGGCGCGCCCGCAGCGCCGGCGGCACCGCTGAGTTGAGACGCTTCCCCGGATAAGTAACCGGCACCCCTCCCGTGCGGCGGCGCAAAAACCCGCCATTCATTTCCGCACTTCCCATGGTTGGGGAGCCACCTGCGTTTTGTGGAACTTCGCGCCGCATCGCGCCGTCGCTTTTCGGTTTCCACTCCCGCCCCGCAGACCGTGAGAATCTTGAATTCACAAAGGTCCTTACTTTTTGACAAAACGCCGAGTCCGCTTCTCTGCGGGAGGATGGGGGCTCTGAGCGTTACCTATTTTCAGCGAAAGCGTCCCGGGCGGGAGCCTGATCGCAGTGTTTTGGCTGTGGATGATGCCGGCGGGCTCCGCGCCGAACCGGAATTCAACCCGGAGTCTGAAAACGATCCGGCGCGAAGAGGCTGATGTCGTGTGTGGTGCTGCCGTTGCAGGCGAGGTTTGCCAGGATTTCACCAATGACCGGGCAGAACTTGAAACCGTGGCCGCTGAAGCCGGCAGCGAAGACGACGTTAGCGTGCCGTGGATGGCGGCCGATGGCGAAGTGCTGGTCGGGCGTCATGGAATACAGGCAGGTCGAACCGCGAATGAAAGTACCGTCGAGATCGGGGAAGAACCGGCGGAGCGTCCGGCGCATGGCCTCGATGTCGTCCTCACGGATGCGGCGGTCCACGGATTCGGGCGTGGTGACTTCGCGCACGAGCTGGTGAAAGAACGCCACCTTCATGCCGCCATCGGGACCGTTGAGTGCGGGAAATCCGTAGGCTTCGACGCCGGGGCGATCCTGCCAGATGTAGACGGGGAATTTGTCAGGCTGAAACGCCGCGACACCTTTCGCTGGCTGGAACCAGTAGAGCACCTGACGTTCGACACTGATGGGAATGCCGAGGTCCGCCAGCAGCGACGGAGCCCACGCGCCGGGCGTGATGATGAGCCGTGCGGCGGTGTAAGTCCCCTGCCCTGTCGTCACCCTGACGTGATCGTTCTTCGCCTGCCATGAGATGACCGGCTCGTGATAGCGGAGATCCGCTCCGGCGCGGGCGGCGGCATCAAGGTGGGCCTGCACGGCGTCTTCGCAGCGGACGTAGCCGGCGGTTTTTTCAAACAGGCCCACGGCGTCATCAGCGAGCTGGAACGCCGGATACCGGCGGCGGATTTCCGCAGCGTCGAGCATTTCGTGAGGCAGCCGGTGTTCCCGCGCGCTGTGCAAACTGCCGGCGACGACGGCAGAATCCGGCGCTCCCAACATGAGGCCGCCGCAGAGATGCAGCAGCCGCGTGTCCGTGGCAATCTCCAGTTCGCGCCAGAGTTCGTAGGCCCGGCGCAGGAGCGGGACGTAGCCGGGATGTTCAAAGTAGGCCTGACGCACCACGCGCGTTTCGCCGTGACTGGAGCCGCGGTCGTGCGGCGACGAGAATTTCTCCAGCCCCAGCACACGATGGCCGCGCGCCGCGAGTTGATGCGCGGCCGCAGAGCCCATGCCGCCGAGGCCGAGGACGATGTGGTCGTAGGACTTCATTGATCAGCACCGCTGGCGAGCAGGACGGTCTCACTCACCGCGATGTCACGCGCCGCATTCCACGGCAGCGGCGGGCCGCCTCGGATGGCGGCGGCGAAGGCAGTGAGTTCGCCATCGTGCTCACTCGATCGTCGCAGCGTCTCCATTTTCCCGGCCGCGTGACCGTGCTGCGTGCCGATCTGACCGATGCGGACGCGCTGGTTAGGCGGAGCCGCGGAGAGAGAGGAGGCCGGCAGCGGCAGGGCTGCAGTTGTTTTCAGAAAGTGCCGCCGGGAAGTGTTCATGAGCAGCGGTCACTGTTTTATCCCGTGCAGCGCGGCGGTACCGGCAATTTCAGCGAGAAGGGAGCGGATGTGGAACCCTGATTTGGCAAACGAATCCTGGAGGCGCTCCATCGTGTCGGGACCGTAGGCAGCGGGGGTTTGCGTAACCGCGAAGTGAAACATCTGCCGGACGAAGCCGCGCTGGGCGTCGGCGCTTTCGGAAGCATGCTGCGCGAGGTCACGCGGACCTTTGAGCTGAATGACATCGCCATCGGGCGTGGTGTATTCACTGACGGGATTGACCGGCTTATTCTGGTCGGTGGTGCGCCAGCGGCCGACGGCATCGTAGTTTTCGAGACTGAAGCCGAGCGGATTGATCGTGGCGTGACAGCTCATGCAGTTGGCGTTCTTTGTCAGTTCCGTGACCTTTTCACGCATCGTTAGCGATGGATCGAATTTCTCGTCCTCAAACGCGATGGCCATGGGCGGGGGCTTGAGGAAACGGCCGAGGATATTGCGCGTGAGGAACACGCCGCGCTTGATGGGAGACGTGGCCTTGTGATAGGAGAACGCGGCGAGCAGATAGGGATGAGTGAAAATGCCGGCGCGCTGGGCGGGGTCGAACTTCACGGGCTCAAACTTATCCTCCGCCGGGGCGGCAGCACCGTAGAATTTCGCGAGCCGGGGATTAAATACGAGATGATCGGCGAGCAGCAACTGCCGGTAGTCGGAGGCGGGACTCCACACGACTTCTTCAACGAATTTCTCGAGCGAGTCGCGCAGGTCGGCGACAACGGTTTCATCGAAATCCGGATACGCGCTGCGGTCCTTGGTGATCTCCTCCGCCTCTTCGAACGAGAGCCATTGATGGAAGAACTCCCGCAGTTTCGCCTTTGTCCGCGGATCATCCATCATGCGGGTGGCCTGCGCGCGGATCTGATCGGGCGTGTGGAGTTCGCCTTTCTGCGCGGCTTCTGTCAGGGCGGCGTCCGGCAGAGAATCCCACAGGTGCAGTGCGAGGCGGGCGGCGACCGTGTGATCGGCGGGAGGGCCACCGGATTCCGGATAGAGAAAACGCGGGGACTTGAGAACGAGGAGCATCACGCGCTTGATCGCGATTTCCGGAGGGATGCCATCCGCGAAATGCCGGTCCACAAAGAGTGCTTTCTCCTCCGGCGTCAGTGGCCGGCGGAAGGCGCGTTCCGCGACGGTGTGGCCGAAGGCCTTGAGTTTGTCAGCATAGTCCGGCGCGTCGTCTTTGGATTTGGTGAGGAGACCGAGGCGACCGGTGACTTCAGCGGCGGATTCGATGGCCGCTTTGGTCGTGATTTCGTGCCAGCTTTTGGAGACCGAAGAGCCGCGTTCGTAGCCAAGGCTGCCGTCATCGGGCGGAAAGACCGTGGAGACCACCGCGACCCTCGCGGCGCGAGCAGGAGAGATGTGAGGCGCGCGGAGCACGGCCCAGACGCCGTGAGGCGTCTTCCATTCCAGTTTGATGCTGCCCCGCTTTTCCTTGTACTTGAAATAGTCCAACCGCAGCGGGTAGCGGCGGCCACCGATGAGAAAGACGCGGGCCGTGGCCTCGCGTACTGTGTCGCCGCTGCTGACCCATTCCTCAATGAGCGCCGGCTGGCGGCGGGCGTCGCTGTCATCGCGGGAGTTCCGGTCGCCGTCGCGGAAGTCGCGATTGAGGTAGAGCCGGGCACCGTTCGGCGTCGTGACGCGGAAATCATAAAAGCCCGTGTCCTCCACGATCAGCGAACCCTGCCACGCGATGGAAAACTGCTCCGCCGAGCATCCCTCAACCGGCGGCCCCTCGCCGAAGTCGAATTGCATCGCCGCGTCCTCGCGCTCGAGTTTGGGTTTCGCCTTCTTGTTCATACCCTCACTTTCAAAATACTCACCCTTGAGGCCGGTGGCCGGACCCGGCGGCGGCTGGTCCACGAAGCTCCCTATCAGGTCGGCCACGGATTCGCGGTACTGACGGTTGGTGAGGCGGACGAGGTCGATCCGCGGCGGATGGTTGCGGGCGCGCGCCGCAGGTGAATAGAACGCCTGATGGATGTACTCAGCGACGAGCGCGGAGCCGGCGGCATCGAGTTTCTCCTCTTCATCCTCCGGCATCGTCTTGTCGATGAGCTTCGCGAGAGAGGGGACCGTGCGCTCGCCATAGAGCGGCTCATCGTATTTGTCGGCCACGCCTTCGCCTTTCGCGCCGTGACAACCGGCGCACAGGTCGCGAAAGATGCCTTCACCGGTGCGCGGGGCCTCCTGCCCGGAAAGCGGGAGAGCGCAGGCGAGAAGGAAAACGGGAAGCAGTCGGGGAATGGTCATGCGCGGATGGAGCGGGATTGGCAGAGAAACTACGGAGCCACAACGGCGGCTGTTTCTTCAATCCGCATGCCGCGGACCAGGGAGGGAATTCACGGTTTGTCTCATGTTTTGTCGCCTGTTCTTTCATGGGATTTCGTTCCCGTCTTTCGGCATCGCCGGCATTCCAGCAGCGCTGCCTGCACGGATCGGATGGCAATGATGCGCCCCGGTGAGATGATTTTTGTGTGGGGCGGAGATTTTTGCTGACAGCGTTTTGGACTTCCGGCACGATCCTGCTGCCGTTACCCTTCCGTGCCATGCTCAATCCTCCCCTCTCCGCTGCCGCCTTGCTCGCATTCAGTGCCGCGATGATGATTCCTGTCCCCGCATTTGCCGGCGTGGACTCGGTCGTCACCTTCAACGAGGTTCATTACAATCCGTCGCCCGCGCAAACCCCGGGCGAATGGATTGAGTTGAAGAACCAGAACTCGGTGGACGTGGATTTGTCCGGCTGGCGGCTCGATGGCGGGGCGGACTTCGTTTTTCCTGCGGGAACCGTAATCCGGGGAGGAAAATATCTCGTCGTCGCCGCGAATCCCGCGGCGCTGATGGCGGCACACGGAATCACCGGTGTGATCGGGCCGCTGCTAAACTTCCTGGATAACGACGGTGAATCCGTGACGCTGAAAAACAACAACGGGCGGCGCATGGATGAAATCGCCTACAACGACAAGCAGCCCTGGCCGGTGGCGGCTGACGGATCGGGCGCGACCCTGGCGAAACTGGACGAGTTGCATGACAGCGTGTCACCGGAGAACTGGCGCGCCAGCGTGGAGGTGGGCGGTACGCCGGCCGTATTCAATTTCACTGAGCAAAACAACGGCGGCACGGCACAGGTGAGCGGGGTGCCAGGTCCGCTGAGGCGCTATTACAAATTTGAAGGCAATGCGAACGACACCTCAGGCAACGCCATCAACGGGACTCTGGTCGGTGCTCCGGTGTTTATCGCCGAGTTCCCGCCGGTCGTTGGCGGCGGCCAGTCGCTCGACGGCAATGGCACCAGCCAATATGTGAACATTGCGGACGCGAATCACCCCACCGCCTACACGATTTCCGCATGGGTGAAGCCGGACACCATCCGGGCGCAGTCCATCGTTGTCCGCACGGACGGCAGCGGACCGACAACGGCATGGTCGCATCAAATTCGCATGACCACCGCGGGACAGTTCCAGGCCTACACCTATGACGGCGCGGTTAAATCCATTACGGGCATCACCACCGCGGTGGCCGGCCAGTGGTATCATGTGGCGGTGACGGCACAAAACAGCGGCGTGATGCGCTTGTTCGTGAACGGCACCGAAGAGGGCGCGCCCGTGGGTGTCGCCAGCCTGTGGACTGGAGGAACGCGCTGGCTGATCGGATCCAATTCCGCCAATGGCATTGCCGGCGGCACACCGGCGACGCTGTCTTTTTTCGACGGCAGGATTGATGAGGTGGCCTTCTGGTTTGGAGCCATGGACGCCTCGCAGGTGGGACACCTTGCGACCGGCTTTAAGCTCCCCACTGATGCCGTCGTGACCAATCTTGCGCTGGGACGCCCGGTCATCGGAGGCAGCGGCGCGTATCCCAACCTTCCGTTCAATGGCAGCGCGGTGCCCAATGACTTTTCCGCATCCAATGTGACCGACGGCTCCGCGGGTGATCTCTTTGGCTACAGCTACTGGCTCGGTCGCGATGGGGTGACGAATGAGCATTTTATCCTCGACCTCGGCAATCCGGTGGAGATCTCCCAGCTTCTCCTCCGCAACACTCACAACCATCAGTTCAATGAAAGGGGCACGGCCAACTTTCGGGTCTTCGCATCCTCCGCAGTGGATGGTTCCAGCCAATTGGTCAGCCCGGTGCAGATTCTCTCCGGCACCCTGACAACCCGAACGGTCACGGCACCCCTGCCTCCGACATCGCCGGTGCCTGCGGATTCCTTCACTTCGTCGAACGGCCTCACTCCCGTCACGGCGCGTTATTTGAAGTTTGAAGCCCTCACCTCCAGCTACGGAACGAACGTGGGCCTGAACGAGATCGAAGTCTTCGGCAATCCGCTCTCCGGCGGCGGCGGATCCGGTCGTCCGCCGATTCCGCCGCTGGTCATCAATGAAATCACCGGTGACGACGCGGTCTCGTTCTGGCTGGAGCTGCACAACTATGGCGCCACGCCGCTGACGCTGACTAACTTCGTTATTGAGACGAATCAGGGCGCGGCCTACACGTTGCCGGCCACGGTGCTGGGCGCCGGCGGATTCCTCGTGCTGAACGAAGCGGTCACCGGTCTGCATCCGCTGGATGGCGACAAGATTTTCCTCTACTCTGCGGCGAATGCGACGGTAGTGGACGGCGTGATCGTAAAGGCGCAGCGGCACCTGCTGAGACGTCCCTCTGTGGCGGGAAGCGGGCCGGGGGAATTTGTCGCCGCGGAGGCGCCGGCAGACATTACCCCTGGCGCGCCCAATCAGATCACGCTGCCTTCCGCGGTCGTGATCAACGAAATCATGTACCACCGGCGGCCGCAGTTCTCGCCGTATGTGGAGAATGACGAGGAGTGGGTCGAGCTTTATAACAAGTCGGCAGCACCGGTGGACCTCGCCGGCTGGAAGCTGGACGACGGCATCTCGTTCACCTTCCCGCCGCTCACGGTGATTCCGGCGGGCGGCTACCTCTGTGTGTCTAACGACATGGCGGCGTTCGCCGCGGCGCATCCCGGCGTGCCGGTCGCCGGCGAATTCTCCGGTGGATTGAGCAACCGCGGCGACCGGCTCATCCTGCGTGATGCTTACGGCAATGCCGTGGATGAAGTCTTCTACCGCGACAAGGAACCGTGGCCGCTCTACACCGACGGACTTGGGTCCAGCCTTGAATTGAAGAACCCCGACGCCGACAACTCCGTGCCGGAAAGCTGGGCCGCGAGCGACGAGAGCACTCGCTCCGCATGGCAGAATTACACATTCACTGCCACGGCGGCGACGCCGATCTATTCGCCGACGATCACCCCCAGCGGCACCACCGCCTTCCACGAACTCCGCATGGGCCTGCTGGAGGAGGGCGAAGTGCTGGTGGACGATGTCTCCGTACGGGACAACACGGTGCCAGGCACCGAGTTAATCCAGAACGGAACGTTCACCGGAGCCATCAAGCCCTCATGGCGAATTCTCGGGAATCACGATGCGTCAGGCGTTTTCGATGATGCCGGCAATCCGGTGCTCCAGTTGCGGGCGTCCGGTCCGCTGCTCTACATGCACAACCTGCTGGAGACGAGCCTCAAGTCCGGAGCCGCGCTGGTGCCGGTGGTCAATGGCCGGCAATATACCATCTCTCTGCGCGCCAAATGGCTGCGCGGCTGCCCGTGGCTCCATACGGAGTTTTACTATAACAAGGTGGCGAAGACTTTCCTGCTCACTCTGCCAGTGGAGAGCGGAACGCCCGGCGCGCAGAACTCCGTCTTCGTGGCCAATGCCGGCCCGACCTTCACCGGGGTGCGCCATTCGCCTCCGGTACCGAACCCGGGCGAACCCGTCACGGTAACCACCCGCGTCATTGATCCCCATGGCGTCGGCAGCGTGGCACTCAAGTATGCCGTCAACGGCACCGCCTTCGTCACGGCAGCCATGACGGCCGGCACCGACGGCGTCTTCACCGGGACGATTCCCGGACAGGCGGCGAATGCCGTGACGCAATTCTACATGGAAGCCACGGACACCGCCGTTCCGCCGGTCACCGCGGCATGGCCGGCCGCCGGCGCGAGCTCTCGCGCGCTCATCAAGGTGAACGAAGGTGCCGCCCTCGCCTCCAAACAGAATCTCCGCATCATCACCACCGCCGCCGATGCCGCCGAACTGGCGAGTCAGGTCAATATGATGAGCAATCGCCGCCGCGGCTGCACCATCATCCACAACGAACGTGAAATCTTTTACGACGGGAAAATCCGGCTGCGCGGGAGCATGTACAGCCGGAGTAATTCGGCGCAGGCGGGAGAGAGTGTCTCGTTCCCTGCGGACAAACTCTTCCGCGGCACGCAGCGCACCGTTTCCGTGCGGCGGTCCGGCATGAACGAAATCGTCGTCAAGCATGCCATCAACGCCGCCGGAAACCTCCCTGACAACTACAACGACATCATCCATCTCATCAGTTTTCGCTCAGACATCATCGGCCCGGCCCGCATGGAAATGGAGCGGTTCAGCAACAGTTGGCTCGGCGAATTTTACCCGGAAGGCTCGGACGGCACGCAATTCAAACTGGAAGGCATCCGGGTGCCGACCCAGACCTTTGCCAACTTAACGATTCCCGCGGGCAATCCCGAAGGAATCAAGAACCTCACGACCAGCGGCATGGGCTGGGTGGTGGGACTGGACCTCGCGGATCTCGGCGCGGACGGCGAGCAGTACCGTCACGGGTTTCGCTGGCTGAATAACTTCTCGCGCAACGACAACGCCCGTTTCGTGCAGATGTGCCGGACCCTGAGCATGCCGGTGGGCACCGCTCCGCAGGCTGCAGCCTTCGAGGCCGCCATTGAGCCGCTCATGGATGTGGACGAATGGATGCGCACGTTCGCCATGATGTCGCTCTTCGGCATTGGCGACGTCTATTCCCAACCGCCCGGGACCGTGGCCGGCACCAGCAATCCGCACAATCTCAACTTCTACATGCCGCCCACACCCGACGGCAAAATCGCCGCCATCCCATGGGACTGGAACTTCGTCTTTTCCCTCGGATCCAATGCCGCGTTGAGCGGCGACAAGAACATCCAGAAGGTCATCGCCCGCCCGCGCTTCAAGCGGCTGTTTCTCGGGCATTTCAAGAATTTGATCGATTCGTCCTTCAACGCCGCCTACATGAATCCCTGGCTGACCCACTACAGCGCCCTAACAGGAGAAGGTTACACGGGATACGCGGCGAATATCACCAACCGGAACAACTACGTGCTGGCCCAGATCAACACGCAGATCCCGCCGGTCGCGTTCAGCATTACCACCAACGGCGGCGCCGGGTTTTCCACCGCAGGAGCCAGCACCGTGCTGGAAGGCGACGGCTGGGTGGACGTTCGCGACATCCGCCTCAACGGCTCGCCGGAATCACTGCCGGTCACATGGCTCGACCAAAACTCATGGCGGATCACCGTTCCGCTCGGCATCGGGCTGAATACCGTCACGCTCACCGCTCACGACGGCCGAGGCATCCAGGTGGGGACAGACACTGTTGCCATTACCAACACCTCAACGACCGAGCAGGCCGGCCCGGCAAACACCGTCGTTTCCGAAATTCACTATCATCCCGCGACGCCGGCCGAAGCCGAATTTGTGGAGGTGATGAACATCTCACCGGTGAATTTCGTGGACCTCAGCGGCTGTCTTTTCACTGCGGGAATTGATTACAGTTTCCCGGCTGGCACCGTTCTCAGTCCGGGAGCAAGGCTCACGATCAGCGCCATGCAGTTTCTCAATGATACGGCACTGAACAATGCCGGCGAGCGGCTCAGACTGGAAGCGCCAGGCGGCGTCATCATCAAAAATTTCACTTTCGACGATGATCCTCCGTGGCCCGCCGCTGCAGATGGCCTCGGGCCCAGCCTCGTGCTCATTGCTCCGCAAACAAATCCGGATCACAACCTCGCCGCCAACTGGCGCGACAGCACCACTGCGGGAGGCAATCCCGGCACCGGCGACGCTTTGCATTTCACCGGCACCCCGGGCGATGACGACGACCTCGACGGCTGGACGAATCTCGTGGAATATGCCCTCGGCCCCGATCCGCAAATCACCCACGCCATGACCCCGCAGGGTTTGACATTCACCATCCCCCGAGTGGCCAATGCCGACGACGCAGAGATCACCGGCGAAGTCAGCACCGCCCTGTCAGCGTGGACCGCCGCCGAACTGATCGCCTCCACCGGCACCAGCCTGACGTTTCGCGTCCCTGCCGCCCTGGCTTCGTCCGGCCGCGTCTTCCTCCGCGGCACCGTGCGACTGCGGTAGGTTCCCGTCTCAACGGGTCAGCGGAGAATGAAGCGGAGCCCTTCGGAAATCACCGTTTCTGCTGCTGCTTGCCTGCGGCGCGCTTACCCGCACGTTCGCTTGATGTTCCGACTCTCCATGCTCGCCGCCGGTCTGGCG
>JANNVM010000381.1:0-2247 GCA_031414455.1 Verrucomicrobiota bacterium | reverse complement strand
CCATCGCGCTGACCGTGCCGGAGGTGACGCGCCGGGGCAAGCTCCAAGTGGGGCTGGTAGCGTGTCTGTTTGTTCATTGGTCCCGCAGGAAAAAAGTTCAAGGTCGTCAACAGCAACGGTCGAAAACTTTGGAGAATGGGTATAAGTAGGGCTCTGCGCCTTGCGTTCGAGGGAGCGAGAACCTAAGAAGTGCCATGCCGCTCCCTGGAACTCAGCCTCTGCCCGCAGGAATTGTCCTCCGTCCTCTGCGCCCTAATGACACGCCGCCGTTTATCGCCGCAGCGATGACGGAGGAAAATGAGCCGTCGCTTATCCTCCTCCGCGAAACTTCGGAGGCTATGGTCTATGCCGGGGCACTCGCGGATGCCGCGGGACGAGTGCTCCAATCACTGGAAATCTGGGTGCAGCGCCTGACGGGTTCGCCGTTTTTCCATTTGGGAAACACCGCGCCGGCCGGAGAGGCACGCGACACGAACTGGGACGACCTGCGGAAATCCTTCGCGGAGTGTGGTGACGGACGCATGATCCTGACAGGAATCGAGGACTCGCCGGAAGCAGCCCGGGAGATCGTCCCGGACGGGGGCCGGCTGTTCGTCCGCTGCGCGGCACCGTTTCATGCCGCGGAATATTCCGCCGCTCTGTCGTCCGGGCAACTGCCGCCGCCGGGACCGCGGCTCAACGGCGGCGCACAGGCATCTCCCCGCGACGTGCGGCACTTGCCAGGATTTTACCTCCGCGCGTGGCAGGGAACCACGCCACCGCTCGCAGAAATCCTCCACCTCAAGCTCTCGATGCTGCACGGCATCCTTGCTGCCGTGGAGGCCGCCATGCGCAGCCGCCGGCTGCCGCTGCTCAACCTCAAGACCCGCAGTTTCGGGCTCGACTGGTCGGGAGACCGGTCAGGTCTCGCATTGTGGAGCGTGCAGCCGGTGCTCGATATGCCCTCTGCCGCCACCCGCTGGCTCGGTGGTGGAGATGGCGACGATCCGGTCTTTCTACTAACAGAAGAGCCTGCGGCCAGTATTTACCGGCACCCCGACATTACCGCGCCGCGCTTTGTCCGGGGCAATGTCCGCCTCCGGCAGCTCAAGGCGGCCGGGTCACAAAAGGATTTTCTGGAAACAGAAGGCACTCTCCTTCTGACCGAACCGCTGCCCCGCGATACGGACACCGTGCTCATCCACTGCCCGCTCGCGGCGCATCCCATTCAGGCAACAATCACGTCGCTGGAGCCGTCGCGCGGAGAAGTTGTCTTCCGCACTGCACGCTGGCGTCCTGCGCCGGACATCGCGGCGTCCCTGGCCGACGGTGGTCAGGCACCGGCTCCGATGGACTGTGACTGCGCGATCGTTCCGCGCCTCTCTGCACCCGCCGATCTTTACGCCATCGGGGTCATCGCGCTGGAAATCCTTTGCGGCGGATCCGGTCAGGGACTGCCGATGATCGTGGACGAGGCTCTCCGCATCGCGCAGCGGCTGGGTCAGGAGAAGACTTCGGTGGATGCCATTCCTGACACTCTGGCGGGATGGCAGCGCCGTGAACCGGATGCCAACTGGTCCGCCGTTCTCTCCTGCCGTCACCTTGCCCATCCCGCGATGGATGCTGAAGCCGCCGCGCGCATGGTTCCGCCGGTGGCATGGTATTCGGCCCTGACGTGGGCGCTGCGCCTGCTCACGGGTTCCTGCACCCAGGCGTATTGTCAGTCGCCGGGCGAAGGCTCGGCACAGTCGCCGCATCTCGCACTGGAGGTACCGCTCAGGGATCTGCGGAATCTTCTCCACCGCACGCGCTCGCTGGTCAGTATCGAATGGAAAGCCAACCTTGATCTGCGCGATCACATCATGGCCGTGATGGAGAAGTGATTGCCCGTGGTGCAGGAGAAATGGCAAGGTGATCCCAATCGCCAACTCTTCGCCGCCGCGGACAAGCCTCCCAGGCCCCGAAAGCCGCCCAAAGCGGATTACAATAATCTCCGCCGCGTGATCAAAGACCTCCCCGGTTGCCGGGAAATCGATGGACACCATACTGCCGCGGGAGACCTGAATAGTTACCGCGGAAGTTACAATTCCTTGATCGTGAGATTCCGGAACCATACTTCGTCGCCGGGATCCTGAAGCATGATGCGTCCTTTGAGATTCTGCGCAAAAGTCGGCACGTCTCTGAACTTGCTCTTCGCATGCGCGGCCTTCCACGCGTCACTGGAAGTGTCCATTTCGAGAACTTTCGCGCCGTTGAGCCAGTGCTCGA
>JANNVM010000380.1:0-3749 GCA_031414455.1 Verrucomicrobiota bacterium | reverse complement strand
ATCGAGGTCTCCTTTGTCAGTTCAGTGAGCGGCGCGAGAGCCTTTGCATAAGCGGCGACACCGAGCGTGGCCCCGAGTGCCTTGACCACGGTGCGGCGCGACATGCCGGATGAATCCGCGGGGGCCGCGGGGCCGCCTGCGCAGGAACAGTTGCCGTAGCAGGGCGCTTTTTTGGGGATTCCGGATGGTTCGCTCATGGATTGCTAGTGGGCACCTTTGGTTTTGGGAACGGAAATCCGGTCGCGCGGCGGCAGCACCGGCTGGACGACCGGGTAGGCGGGATGGTGCGGATCGTGACAATTCACGCAATTGTTGCGGAGGCGTCCGCCTTTGCTGAGGTCCCAGTGGCCGTTCATGCCGCCGTGGGAACCGTGATCGTAGTCGCGCTTCTGAGTGCCGTGACACTGGGCGCAGAGTGTCATCACATCGGAGAATTCCACGCTGCGTCCGTCAGCGAGGTGAAGCGTGTCGTAGTTGGCGGCATGGTGACAACTGAGGCAGGTTTGGTCGCCGTGTTTGTAGGTCAGGCCCCGGTGCGCCTGGAAAAGATCCACCGCCGTGTCGCGGGCGGTGTTGGGTGTCGTGGTGCTGTGGCAGGTGCTGCAGGAGGCGGTCACGGCATTCCCTGAGGCGTCCTTAAGACCGGTGTCGAGCCGCGGTGTCGCCGGGCCGGGCTTGATGACGACGGGATGGACGGTCACCGGACCGGACGCTTCGGCGGGCGCAGCGGGTGCTGCCGGCGGGGTGTTTTTTTGCGCACGCACGATGGCGAGGCTTAAGCCCGTGGCGAGCACCACAAGGGCGAGCCAAACGAGGGAGGGATGCTTCTTGAAATACTGACTCATACTGCGGGAGTGACAAAATGATGCTGGATGCGTACGAGACGGAACATCCCCTGAGGCAGCGCCATGATGGTGTCCCACCAGTCAGCGCCCTCGAAATGATAGCGAAACTGCACGGCCCGGGCTTCGCCGCTGTGAAGCAGGCGGCGGCCATCATCGATCGTGAGCACCGGATTGTCAGGCACGCGGGCGGTGGCGGAGAATTTGGGAATAATCTCCGTGATGCGGGCGCACGCGGCGATGTCGCGCAGGAGCGTATTGAGTTCGGCGGCGTCGAAATGGGCCTGCTGAAGATCGGGCAGCGGCGGCGTGGAGGTGGTGGATTCTGCACTCATGGGGCGATCGCGGCGGGAGTGTGATTGCGGCGCGGCATCATGAGCACGGCGTTTCGCGGCGCGGGGCAAACGTCGTGACAGATGCCGCAGCCGGTGCAGGCATCGGCGGAAATCATGGGCAGGCCGCGCTCGCGGTGGATGGCACCGGGCACCGGGCAGCGCTCGCTGCACACGGAACAGAAGGACGTGAGCGCGAGGCAAAACCGGCCCTGAATGATGGCGGTGCGCGGAGTGACATCTGCGGCGGCGGACGGTTCGATTGGACGCGGCGCGGCGGGTGCTTTCTCTTTGAAAGACCGGGTGAGGGCGGAAAAGAATCCGCGTCTGGAGAGAACGGCACTCATGGGTTGGGGCCAGGAGGGACGGCGGGTGATGGCGGCGTGGCGGGTGGAACGGGAACCGGAGTGGGGCCTGGAACCGTAGCGGGAGCGGATGGCGGCGGCGGTGGTGGTATGTCGAGCGGTGGTGCCGGGACAAATTGCCGCTGATCGTTTTCGGCAGTAGGCACATGGCATTGCGTGCAGGACTGCCGGTCGGGGTGTGGTGTGCGCAGAGCGAAGCTGCCGTTAGGTCCGTGGCAGCTCATGCAGTCGCTGCGCATAAGGGTGCGGTGCGATACGGTGGGGGGAGCGCCTTTCCATGCGCGCGCGCCGGCGGCGGGTGCTTCGCGGCCCTGAAACGTGTTTTCCGTCAGCGGTGCGGTGAAGAGTGCCGCCGCCGCCGCGGTAAAAGCATGGTGCGAAGACACATGGCACTGCGTGCAACTGCCGCCGAAGGTGGGATGACTGATTTTTGAGGCGAAGCGATCCTTCACCTGCAATCCCTGGCCGTGACACGCGAGGCACGCGGCGGAAGAGTCCTGCGTGATGGGGTGCGGAACGACCGGCGGCGCGCCATCGTAAGCGCGGCGGGCGGCGCGATCTTTAAGCGCAGCATTTTTTTCCCCCGGCGGGATGAGTCGTTTCGCCTCCGCCGGTTGCGGCGGCAGAGAAACAAAATCGACAAGCGAAGTGCGCCACAGGGCATTCACGCCCTGGGCGGGCCAGTTCTGGTCAATATAGCGCACGGCCATCGGCGCAATTGCGGCGGTGTCGGACAGGCCGCGGCGCGGGTCCTCCTGCAGCACTTCCACCGGCCGGGTCATACTGATGGCGGAGTTGGTTTGGCGCAGGCCGACAAAATAGCCGCTCACGGCAATCATCACGATGATGCCGCCGGCGATCATGCCGGATTGCAGCGACTTGGTCGGTGGGGTGTCGGCCATGGTTAGCGGGCGGCGGCGGCGGTGACGCGCTGCACGGTGGCGGCGCACTTCTTATAATCCGGTTCCTTCGAGATGGGATCAACATCACCGAGTGTCAGGTCGTTGCAGAGCATGCGCTCGTCGAAGAAGGGAATGAACAGCGACCCGCGCGGCGGATGGCCGCGTCCGTCGAACCACACGGGCATGCGCAACTCGCCGCGCCGTGATTTGACGAGGACGGTCTCCCCATTGGCGAACCCGTGCTCGCGGGCGTCGTCGGGATGCATCTCCACGTAAGAATGCGGCATGGCGGCGTGGAGCTGCGGGATGCGGCGCGTCATGGTGCCGGTGTGCCAGTGCTCCAGGACCCGTCCGGTGCAGAGCCAGAAAGGAAACTCCGCATCCGGCTCTTCGGCGGCCTTCTCTGCCGGGGCGAACCAGATGAGCGCCTTGTCGTCCTTCGTGACGGAATGGTAGAATTGGAGTTCCGCTCCTTTCTTGACGTAAGAGTCGTCGAACTCGGAGAAGCGGAATTTTGTCTCGCGCCAAGTACCGTCCGGCTGTTGCACGACCGGCCAGCGCAGGCCGCGGGCCTTCACATATTCGTCGTAGGGAGCGAGGTCTTTGTGTTTATAGCGGCTGAACTGGCGGTATTCCTCGAAGAGCGCCTTATCAACGTTGATGTCGTAGTAGTGCTCCCACTGCCACACCGGCACCTCTTCGCCCCGCTCGTTCTTGAAGGTGAAGAGGAAGCGCCCGTCCTTGTCCTTCAGGCCCGTGTGCCCGAGGTCGTGCAGGCGGCGGGCGACAGCGATGGTCTGCCAGCAGTCGTCCCGCGCCTCGCCGGGCGGTTTCACCATGCGGAACCACTGCTGCGTGCGGCGCTCGGAGTTGCCGAACATCCCGTTCTTCTCCACCCACAGGGCGGAGGGCAGGACGAGGTCCGCCAGTTCTGTCGTCGCGGTGTGATATACCTCGGAGACGATGAGAAACTTGTCAGGCTGACCGGCTTTCGCTTTGAACAGCTTGTGCAGATTCGGGAGCGACTGGCCGGGATTGGTCACCTGGACCCAGAGCGTGGAAATGTCGCCGCCCTTGTCCGCCGGGGTGCAGAACTTCTCCCACATGAGCACTGTGTGGTGGCCGATCTTTGGATTGATGCGGCCTTCCGGGAGGTTCCAGAACTGCTCACTCTCTTTGCGGTGGTCGGGATTGAGAATGAGACGTCCGCCGGGAAGGAAATGGCACATCGTACCGACTTCACGCGCGGTCCCGCAGGCGCTGGGCTGGCCCGTTAGGGAGGTGGGGGCGTCACCGGGCCGGCCAAAG
>JANNVM010000379.1:0-14012 GCA_031414455.1 Verrucomicrobiota bacterium | reverse complement strand
ATCAAAGCAATGGAGCAGGAAAACGGTCCTGGCATGAGCTGGGTGAAGCGTTTTGCGGAAAACCGCCCTGTCGCCAGCCGGAGGGAGTGTTTGCGGCTGCTGGAGGAATTGCGCCTGAGCCGCGATCAGTTCGTTCATTTCCTGCGCGACTCTGATCACGAAGACGAATTGGGCCCGCAGATTCCCGCGCCGGAACGGATGGTCGAGGCGTCGCAGTTGCTGGCACCGGAGGAGTTTCGTCTTCTGACAAGATACCGGATGCTGCTCCTGACGGCGGGAACCATAGACAAAGAGGACGCGGAGCCATTTGCGGCTGCGGCGGCTGCGGAGCCGGTGTCCGGAATCATTGGCTCCATGTACGGCGATGTGCTGCAACTCCGCGGTGAATACGAGCCGGCGCTCGCCGCTTATGACCGGGGAGCTGCGGACCCGGAAGCTGGCGCTGACAGTTGTCGCCGCGCGCTTGATCTCTGTCGCCGGCGGGGCTGGACCAGCAAGCTGCAGAATCGCTATCAACAGCCGGGCTGGCGCGAGGCGGTGCTGGAGAACGGGGCAGGCGACTACACGGATAATTACCAGGCCGCGATTGTGGCGCGCGACTGGACCGGCGTGTTGAGCATCGTGTGGGACGGGGTGTGGATGCGGGTAAAGACGCCACTGTGGGTGCTCATGGCCGGGCTGTGCGGTGCGCTTTGGTTCCTCGTCGTTCACATGGGCGGCTGTGTGCCGGTGCGGCTTTGGTGGCGCGGACTGCTGGGGTTCGGCTGCGGACTGCTCAGCATCCCCCTGACACATATTTTCATCATCCTGCAGGAATCGTGGATGGGGACGCAGGAGCACAGCGAGGGGATGGAGGACATTCTCTACTGCATCTCCGGCATTGGTCTGCGCGAGGAACTGGCGAAACTCGTGATGTTTGTCCCGCTGCTCATTCTGTTGCGAAGGGCGACCGCCGCGCAGGTGCTGGCGGTGGCCTCCAGCGTCGGTCTCGGTTTCGCCATTCTGGAGAATGTCACCTACTTTGAATGGGGCGAGGGGACGGCGGTGTGGGCGCGGTTTATCACGGCAAACTTCCTCCACTTTGGCCTCACCGGGATGACAGGCCTCGCGCTTTGGCAGGCGACGCGAAACTCAAAGTGGCTGCCGCACTTTGCATGGGTGCTGGTGGCCGCCGTGGTCTTTCACGGGTTGTGGGACTTCAGTCCTAAGGATCCGCGCATCGCCGGGGACTATCACTATTTTCTGATCGCCGGGCTCGCCGGGCTCGCGCTCTATTACTTCCGCGAACTCTGCCGTTACTCGGAGACGAAGCCCGGTGTGCCCTCCGCGGTGTTCGTTTATCTGGCGGGCGGCGCGCTGCTGCTGTCGGTGCTGCTGTCCTGCCTTGCCTGGGACACCGGGTTCCGGCTGGCCCTGGTGAATACCTTTGACCCGGTGCTCCAACTCTTCGCCATCGGCGCGGCCATGTTCTATCAGTTGAGGAAGGGGTGAGCGGCGGGGGTGAAAAGTCCGCACAAAAGAACTGGCACGGCGGACGTATCCTCCGCCAGTCTTCACTTTCAACATCCGACACCATCATGCGTACCCCCGTCCTTCTCCTTACCGTTTGCCTTCTCACCTTCACTGCCCGCGCGGAGGAGGCGCCGCCGGATGTGAGGCTGGGTCCGTTGAAGAATCTGAATGGCTACTTCCCGTTCACCCCGTCGGTGGACCGGGCCGCATGGGACAAACGGGCAGCGGAATTGCGCACGCAAACGCGGGTGGCCCTGGGACTGCATCCGCTGCCGGAGCGCACGCCGCTCAAGGCCGTGATTCACGGAAAGATTGATTGCGGCGATTACTCGGTGGAGAAGGTCTTTTTTGAGTCCATGCCGGGATTCTTCGTCACCGGCAGTCTCTACCGTCCGGCGAAACTTGAGGGGAAAGGCCCGGCGGTGCTCTGCCCGCACGGGCACTGGAACAACGGACGTTTTCTCAAACAAACCGTAGGCGAGATCGCCACGGAAATCCGCACCGGCGCGGAGGCGCTTCCTGGCAACGCTGTGAGCCCGCTCCAGAGCCGCTGCGCCGGACTCGCGCGCATGGGCTGCACCGTCTTTTTCTACGACATGATCGGTAATGCGGATTGCCTGCAGCTCAGCCATTATCTTGCCCACCGATTCAAGCAGCAGCGACCGGAGATGAACGATGCGGCGCAGTGGGGATTCTTCAGCCCGCAGGCGGAGGGGCATCTGCAAAGCATCATGGGCCTCCAGGCGTGGAACAGCATCCGGGCGCTCGATTTTCTGGAGTCGCTCCCGGAGGTGGACGCGAAGCGGATTGGCGTCACCGGTGCAAGCGGTGGCGGGACGCAGACGTTTATCCTGGGGGCGATCGATCCGCGGCCGGCAGCGATTTTTCCGTGCGTCATGGTGAGTACGGCGATGCAGGGCGGCTGCACCTGCGAGAATGCGAGCCTGCTCCGCACGGGCACGGGCAATGTCGAATTCGCCGCACTCTTCGCGCCGAAACCGGTCGGCATGACCGCGGCGGACGACTGGACGAAAGAGATGGCGACCAAAGGAATGCCGGAACTGCAGCGGCACTTTGCCATGATGGGCGCTCCGGAGAATGTCTTCCTGCACAACCGCACGGAGTTCCCTCACAACTACAATCTGCCGAGCCGCATGGCGATGTATCAGTGGTTCGCGAAGCACCTCAAAACGCCGCAGCCCGCTCCTTCGGAGGAGAAACCCGTACGCATCCTGACGCAGGAGGAGGCCAGCGTTTGGAATGCCGAACATCCCGCGCCGAAAGCGGACGATCCCGCCTTTGAGCGCACCCTGCTGAAGCACTGGACGAGTGATGCCGCAAAGCAGATCGCCGCGCGGCCGGCGATCATTGATGAAGCGCTGCCCGTCATCGCCGGGCGCACCTGGGAACAGGCCGGGAAGTGCGAGTGGGTGATGGGTCAGCGCGAGGAAAAGGTGGACCGGTTTGTCCTGTCGGGCTGGATCGCCAACCGCACGCACGACGAGCGCGTGACCGCCGTTTTTCATTATCCAAAAAATTGGAATGGCAATGTGGTTGTCTCCATCGGAAGCGATGCCGGCGTGGACAAGACCGTGGCTGATGGCGCTGCCATCTGCGTGGCGCAACTCTTCGCTGATCCCGCGCCCGGCACGGCGCAGGCCGCGCGCCATGTGGACGGCGACCGGGATTTTGCCGGCTTCACGCTGGGCTACAACTATTCCATCACCCAGCGCCGCGCGCACGATGTGCTGACAGTGCTGACGTTTACCAAAAACCATGAGCGTCAGCCGAAGATGATCTCCGTGACCGTCGCCGCGGGCACCGTGCCCGAAACGGCTCTGGCCCTGACACAAGTAGCGAAAGGCGTTGTCGCCGAAGCATCCTTTGCCGGGACCGACATCCGCTTTGCCGGCGTGATGGACATCCGCTCGCCGCGTCTGCTTCCTGGCGCGCTGAAGTATGGCGACCTGCCCGCGTTGCTCAGCCGGGTGAAGGCGGACAAGGTGGCAAAGTAACGGTCGGGCCGCTGGTTTTTTTGCTGGCGCCTGCGCTCCAAAACGATAACTTCCGGCACCATGAAAATTCCTGCTGTTTCTCTCGTTTTCGCCGCACTGACGTTCGCGCCCCGTGTCTTTGCTCAAGCACCCGTCGCGGAATTCGCCGGGATTCAGATGGTCGCCCAAAGCTATGGCGACAAGAACAACGCGCTCCGCCCCTTCCAGACGTTCGATGACGGAGTGAAGGTTGCCTTTCTCGTCAAGAACCCCGCCGGCGGCATCATCGGCGTCGAGGCGAAGCAGGGAACCATCGAGTCGTTTGTCGATGATAAAGGCACGAATCTGCACGCCGAAGGAGAGTTCAATAACGGTTTCGGATCCTTCCCGGGAATCAGTAAGGACGGGAAGGCGGCGATGTTCACCGTCGAAGGCACGACAGCACCTGCTGCGGGAGCGACGAGGATCACGGTGAAGGGCAAGATTGGCCTGCAACTGGCCACCAAAAAGGAAACGGTGAAGGGCGGCGCGGTGACGACAGGCGGAAAGCTTGCGTTCAAAACCCTGACGATGTCAGTGAAGAAGCTGGAGAAGTCCGGGAGCGACACTCAGGTCGAGGTGGAATCAGCGCAGAGCATGGATACCATCGTGGAAGTTAATTGGCTGGATGCAGCCGGCAAGAAGCTGGAGGCTGATGACGGCAGCCGGGGCAGTTTCGGATTCGGCGGCAAGACGACCTATACCCGCGACTGGACGGTCAAAGGCACGCCGGCGAGCGTTGAGTTTGTCGGCTGGACGGACATGAAATCCTTAAGCGTTCCATTCGAGACCACGGTCGCCATCGGCGCGGCGGCGGCGAAAGCGCCTGTGAAGTAACAAGCCAGCTAAGACGGACTTCGCCCGTGGATTCCCGGACGCGGGTTTCCTCCGCCCGTGCTGACGATGGAGCAGGATATCCGTTTTTATGGAGTGCTCTCTCCGGATGAACCGCGAAAACGGCACTCTTGAGCGCGTGATCGCCCGCCGCCCCCGCCCGGTGGAGGAGATGTTTGTGTTGCCGTGAGCCGCCTTGCGCTCGCCGCGGGTTTGTTCACTGTCGTCTCCATATGGTTCGAGAAATTGTCCTCTATGGCGACCCGGTGCTGCGTGAAAAATGCAAGCCGGTAGCCGAAATCACAACTGACCTCCACGCACTGGCTGCCGATATGCTGGAAACGATGGAGGCTGCCGACGGCGTGGGGCTCGCCGCGCCGCAGATCGGGCTGGCTATTCAGTTTGCGGTCATTGATGTGACCGGCGCAAAAGAGCCGCTGACGTTTCTCAAAGTGGACGGCGAAGACCTGCCGATGGAGGAACTGATGCCGCTCGTTTTCATGAATCCGGAACTCAGCTATCCAAAAAAGGAGAAAGTGATCATGAGCGAGGGCTGCCTGAGTTTTCCGGAAGTGCGTGCTGACATCCGCCGCGCGGACGTGGTGCTCGCCAAAGTGAAACTTCTTGATGGGCGCACGGTGGAGATCGAGACCGACGGGCTGCTTTCCCGCGCCATTCAGCATGAGACGGATCATCTCATGGGCATGCTTTTTATTGACCGCGCCAGTCCGGCAGTGAAGCTCACGCTGAAGCGGAAGATTCAGAAAATGTGGGATAAATACGCCAGTTAGGCTGCTGGTTAGGCCGCCCGGTCACGGCGCGAACTTCTCCTCCAGCGCCTTCGCGAACGCAGCGTCGGTGGCGTCCAGCAGTGTCACCGTTGTGCCCGCGCGACGCAGGCGGACGATGCGATGCGGGTCGTCCACACGGAACTGATCCGGCGCGTCGTCGTATTCCTTTTGCCATGGAATGAGATGGCGCTGCATGACGCCGCGGCGCAGGGCATCGAAGAATTCCGTCGCGTCTTTTTCCGTCGCCCAGACGCTGCGCCAGAGCAGGTGGTCGCCGTGCTCTTTGCTTCCCGGCCACAGCACGAACCGGTCGCCGGACCAGCCTTCGGTGGCGGTGGTGGCGTAGTCCACGTCAGCGAAGACACGCACATGCTGAAAGGCCCCGAACTCACCGGCCACATTGGTATGCAGTGCTGCGGTGCCGTTCACAGTTGTGTCCGGGAAACTAACGTTTACCGGCACGAACGGCGGATTGGCAAGATAGAGCGTCTCCGGATGGAGAATCTCGGCACTGGAGCGCGGCGGGCGGCTGTAGGCGGCATTGACCGCTTTGAAGCCGCCTTTCTGATGAATCACCTGCACGAAAAGATTTCCCGCATCCTCCGACCACTTCCAGGTTTCGGTGAGGAATGCCGGTGCGTTAGGCGACGGCGGCGGAGCGGCGGGGGCCTGGCCACGGTCAAAATTGGTGTGCATCGGATCGCCGATGCTGAACTGCACCCGGGTAAAATTCGCATCACCGAAAGCCAGCGCCTGGCCCGCGATGACCGCATCGTCATTGTCAGGCTCCGGCGGTGGAGCGGCGTCTGTGAAGTTTTGCCCCAGCAGCACCGGGAGCACGGCACCCGCGAACACCTCGCGGCTGTCGGCGCGGGCGAGAGAAGCGTCTGCCTGATAGAGGAATTTGCCCGTCGCCGCATCGGAGAAACCGCCTGGCTTCATGGTGGCGAGGCCGGCCCGCGCGGCCCGGTAGTCGAACGGCGTGCTGACCCAGCCCATGGCGACGCAGGCGCGCATCCGGGCGTCAGCGAGTTCCGGCGTCAGGCTGGCGATGGCCCGGGCGGAAAGCTGCTGAGTGATCTCCTCCGGGGTGGACGGCGTCCAGACCGGCGTGCGGCGAAAGGCCAGTTCGCGCACCGCGAGCAGGCGGGCGGCGACTTCGTCAGGCTTCGGCGGCGGTTTCGCGGCCTCCAGCGCCTCGGCGAGCTGCTGACGCAGCGCAGTGTTCTCCTGCTCCAGCTTCTTTACGGCATTGTTTTTCTCCTGTTCCAGTTTTGAGAGGGCGGCCTTGTGATCCTCGTTCACACTGCGCGTCCATCCTTCACCTTCCGCGGCTTTTTGCAGCGTCAGCCTGTCGTCCACCTGGCGTTCATAGCGTGACCAGCACCAAACGCCGGTGGCGGCGGCGAGGGAAAGCAAAGACGTGAGAGCTGCGCCGGGATGCATCGGGCGTCAGGATTTTTTGGGCGCGAAAAAGGACCGGTTTCGCTTCGGGGCCGTCGCCGGCTGTGCGGTCGCTGCGGCCCGCGGTTCCGCCGCCGGCCGTGCCGAAGCCGATCCAGGATTGATGGGAATACCGGGCTCGAACTCGTCCTGATTGCTGTCCACCGGGCGCGTTGGTTTGGCCGGCTGTTTGTCCTGCACCGGCTTGGCGTTCGGTCTGTCAGGATCGTAGGTGAAGGCCACGAACTGCTTGGCGAACTCAGGCCGGTCCTTGATGGCCCCGGGATAAAACAACCGCCGGATCATTTGCGCCTTGTTGTTGAACTGCCGCTCTTCCACCAACTGATCCGTCGCCGGGTCATAGCCAAAAAGAATACTGCCCAGCGGATTGCGTTTGCCGTCGTAAATGACCCCCTGACGGGTCCGTCCCTTGCTGTCCGTCGTGAAGACACGGATGACATGCAGGACATCGTTTTTGTAGGTCAGTTCCTCGATGGTGTTCTTGTCGCCGTGTTTGAACGACTCCGTGCGGGTGCCGTCGAGGTGAATGAAAATGCGGCCGAAGGCCTCGGCGTTGCGTTTGCCTTGAGCCAAAGCGGAGGCACCGAGGAACGGCAGGAGAAGCAGGAGGCGGAGCGTTTTCATGGCACAGTGGGGCGGCGGAGACGGAGAGACGGAGAGACGGAGAGAAAGAGGGCAGATGGGAACGGGTTATTTGTCAGCGGCGGCGGCCTTCGCCTGTTCCTGGCTGGCGGCATTGAGTTTGGTGAGGGGCACCTTGAAGGACTTGTTTTCGGCGGTCTTGATGATGACGGCATCGCCGCTCATGCGAATGTAGCGGGCTTTGATCGTCTTGCCCTCCGCGCTGGTCCAGTCCTGCAGCGGTGCCGGGGGAGCATCCGGTGTGCGCGGTTTGAGACCACTGCCGGGTTTGGTCGCGGAGGTGCTGCCGTCGAGGCTCGCCCCTTCCTCGATCCACTCGCGGAGCAGCTTCACCTCCTTCGGTGTCAGCCCCTCTTTGTTGTCTGGCGGCATTCGGTCTTTGTCGCGGGTTACCAAATCCAGCAGATTGCTGCGCTCCGGATCGCCGGGCACGATCTGCCCCTTGGGTCCGATGTCGTTCGCCAGCTTGGTGAGGTCATCGAAAACATAGCCGGCCTTGGGCTGCTTCATCCCGGCATTGTGGCATTCATAACACTTCGCCTTGAGAATCGGCCGGATGTCTTTCTTAAAATCCGCTGCTCCCGCCGCTACAGCGGTGAGACACAGGATAGTTAAGGAAGGGCGGAGAAAACTCATGCGGGGAGGATCAGACACCGTTCCGGGCTGTTTGGCAAGCCGGTGCTCCGGGGGCGTCAACGCGCGGGATCCGCCAGTGATCCTCGCGGCCATAAGGGCTGAACCATGAAGCCGGGCGACCCGGTTCTCCGGCGGCACACCACCGCCGGAGAACGGGCATCAGCGGAGCGGTGAAACCCCGTGCCGTGACGGATTCGAGGGGTTACTTCGGTGGCGGCGGGACATTGCAGGGGATTGGCGTCGAGCGGTTGCCGTCAGCGTCCACCCCATAGAGGAGTGCATCGCCCTTGAGCTGGATGTGCGCCACGACGACACCGGCCATCGGTTTCTGATTGGGTCTCACTCCCGGTGCCTGGGTAATTTTGACGGTGTCGCTGTTTTTGAACGGACCGGCAATGAAGCTGCTGGCCGAATCCTTGACGTAGATCTTCGGATTTAGATCGCAGTTGTCGGTGGCGAGCAGTTGATAGAAACCATCCGGATTCTGGCCGCTTCTCGGGTTTTTGCCGGCCTTGGGCACGTTCTTGCCCGCGGGGTTCTTCCCTGGCTGGCAATCCACCCGCGGTGCCTCGCGGTCCTCCACGGTCACATTGAACGTGCAGGTCTCCGTATTGCCCGAAGCATCGGTGGCGGTGCAGGTCACGACCGTGGTGCCTTTCGGAAACACGGAACCGGAGGCGGGAGTGCAGGTAACCGGGAGCAGGCCGCCGGAATACGAGACGCCGAGTGGCAGAGTGAGGTCAACGCCGCTCTCTCCGCCAAAGTCCTCATAGAACTGGACTTCGAAGCTGTGCATGCCCGCCGCAAGCAGGGTGCTGCCGGTGACGGTCACCGGCGCGTGCGCGCCGCCGTTGTCCACAACAAGGGTGCCGTCTATAAACAGAAGCGATCCGTCATCCGAGTTCAGCGCGAACGGGTAAATGCTGGAGCTGGAGACGCTCAGGCATCCGGTGATGCTGGCTCCAAAGGCGGGAAGTCCGAAGGGATGCCAGTTATAGCCAGTGTCAGTCGCAAACGTGATTCGAGGAGAAATGAATGAACCTGCCGGATCGGAAAACGGCGCGCCGCCGCCGGTTTGACTGAACCCGTTATAAATCGTTGTCAGCGGCCCCGCGCAATTATCCCATGCTGCCGCGCTGAAATTGACCACCGCGGTACACCCGCCGGGATCATTGCCCTGCACGATGTCTGCGGGACATTCGACCACCGGCAACTCGAGATCGACCACGGTGATATTGAATTCGCAACTCGCCGTCCGTCCATCGGCATAGGTCGCCACACAGGTGACCGCCGTCGTGCCGAGCGGGAATGTCGAACCGGACGGCGGCGTGCAGGCGACCGTGGTGCCGGCGGGCGGAGCGATCGTATAGGTGACTACCGCACTGCACTGACCGGGGGCCGTCGGGACGGTGGAATCCGGCGGGCAGGGCAGGGGGGCGATGCCGCCGGTGAATCGAAAGACGTTGTCGTCATAGTCAAGGTCACCGCCTCCCAGCAGGTCCTCGAATCCCACAATCGCAACCCCCGGCGCGGTGTTGTCCACTCCGGCATGCACGATCCCGTCCGGGTTGCGGACCGCCGGCCCCATGGAGAATGTATTGCCGGTGTTGCGCACAAAGATGGTGAAGATCAATTCCACGCCGGCCGGGAAACTGCCGAGATTGACGACGGTTCCCACATCGGTGTTGAGTGCGATGAATCGGTCCGGCGCCGGCGAGGAGATATGCAGCTCACTGACAAATCCGGCGGTGGCCGGCATCACTTCCACCATGACGTCACCGCCCGTCGAAAACAACTGCCCGCCAAGGATCGGAGCCGCGGAGCAGGGGCTGGTGGCCGCAAAAGCCAGCCCAAGGCCCGCCATCATGGTCAGGAGGGACGGCGCGAGGCGTCTTCTTTTGCGCCGGACGCCGGCCCCGAAACCCCGGGGTTGAACATCAGAATCATGGATCTGTGAATCGGATACGAAGTTAGTCATTTTCATGTTATTGCCTTTCTGTAGTGCGGGGACCGGACGCGTTTTGCCAAATCCGCCATCCGATTGCAAGATAAATAGCAAAGAAAACAGCGCCGCAGCGCCGGCTGCTCGAGCGCGCAACGTGCCAGGACCCATTGCTCCTGCAGCGGTTCCTCCTCAAATATTTGCCACCTGTCCGGACATCCGGCATTGCCAGCGCGCGGCGGACCGGCGCAAAATCGGGAATTATGAAAACAACCACCGCTTTTTTTGTCGGCCTGATCACTGCTGTTGCGCACAGTCAGGACAATCCGGTCATCACCGGCGTGGAGGCGCAGCCGTTGCTGGTGCAGGTGCAGCGGGTGGAGGAGGCGCTGTCGTTTCTCGGAGAACCGCTGCCGGAGGAGGAACATGCGGCGCTGGGGGCCTTAAAGGCTGGAGACGGGGAGAAGGCCGCGGCGGCGGTTCAGGAGATTCTGGATCCACATTGTCTTGCGGTGGTGAACATCAATCCCGAAGCCCGGGTGAAAGTGGCGTCGGGGCCGGCAGCGCGTCTGCTTAGCGAGGGCGGCTGGCGGCATTTTCTGGTAAAGGTTCACAATGAAGCCGGTGTCACCGCGCCGCTGGGGATTGAGAGTGAGCAGGCGAAACCCGTGATTGACCGGGAGAGGCCGGACCCGAACGCGGACAAAAAGGTGGCCGACCGCTGGCTGGAGGCGGCGATGTTTAATGCGCGTCCGCTGGAGAAGACCCTGAGCGGGCTGAAGCTGGAGTATCGGATCATTCAGCTCTACAGCCGCGATGCGGGAAAACGCAGCGCGGTGCTGGCGTTTAATGCCGGGCAGGGGACGCAGGATCTCGGATTCCGCGCGGATCTCACGGCCACGTTCGACTGCACGCCGGCGCGTGACATTCTCCTCAACCTAACGGACGAGAACGGCAAGCCAACCACCGCCGGTCTTGAAATCCGCGATGCCGCCGGGCGCGTTTATCCGTCCATGAACAAGCGGATCGCGCCGGACTTCTTCTTCCATCCGCAGGTCTATCGTGAGCACGGCGAGAAGCTGAAGCTGCCGCGGACGCCGCTCACGGTGAAGTGTTATCGCGGACCGGAATATCTTGCGGAGGAGCAGACGATCGACCTCACCAAGGACGAGCCCTCGCAGCTCAGCTTCAAGCTCCGCCGCTGGGTGGACCCTGCGGCCACTGGATGGTGGAGCGGCGATCATCACATCCACGCGGCCGGTTGCGCGCACTACACCAATCCCACCCAGGGAGTTCACGCGCCTGACATGATGCGGCATTGTCTCGGCGAGGATTTGAAAGTGGGCGCCAACCTGACGTGGGGGCCGTGCTTTGACTATCAGAAGCAGTTCTTCACCGGAGTGGACGACAAAGTTTCGCGCCCGCCTTATCTGCTGCGCTACGATGTGGAGGTCAGCGGCTTCGGGTCGCATCAGAGCGGGCACCTGTGCCTGCTGCGGCTCAAAAATCAGATGTATCCCGGCGGCGACTCTGACAAACACTGGCCGACGCTGTGTCTCAACACGCTGAAATGGTCCCAGGCTCAGGGCGCGGTGTGCGGCCCGGCGCACAGTGGCTGGGGGCTCGCGGTGAAGGATCTCAATATGCCGACCGATGAAATTCCGCCATTCGACGGCATCGGTGCCTGCGAATACATCGTGGACGTGACGCACACGGTTCCCGGACCTGACGGCGATCCGGTGCCGGCAGTGGATTTCGTCAGCACGGTTGACACGCCCTACACCTACGAACTGAACATCTGGTATCACACGCTCAACGCCGGCTACCGTACGCGCATCAGCGGCGAGACCGACTTTCCGTGCATCTACGGCGAGCGCGTCGGTCTCGGGCGCAGTTATGTGAAAGTGAAGCCGCCGCTGACCTATGAAGCCTGGTGCCAGGGCATCAGTGAGGGCCGCAATTATGTCGGCGACGGACGGAGCCATCTCATGGATTTCAAGCTTGGCGATCACTCGCTCGGCGACGGTCAGTTTGATGTAAAACTTGAGGCACCGCAGAAGCTCAAAGCGACGGTGAATTTCGCCGCACTGCTTGATGAAAAGCCGGTGCCGGGAATGCAGAATCTGAAGGTGGACGAAAAGCCCTACTGGCACATTGAGCGCGCGCGCCAGGGTGACAGCCGCGGGGTGAAAGTGGAACTCCTCATCAACGGCAGCCCTGTCGCCTCACAAATCGCCGCCGCCGACGGCACGCAGCGCCCGCTCACGTTCGATGTGAACATTGAACGCAGTTGCTGGGTCGCGCTCCGCGTCCTGCCCAGTTCACATACGAATCCCTTCTTCGTCACCGTCGCCAACAAACCCGTCCGCGTCCGCCGGAGCATTGAATGGTGCCTCAAAGGAGTGGAGCGCTGCTGGAGTCAGAAGGAACGCCACATCGCCGCACCGGAAAAAGCCGATGCCGTGCGCGCCTATGATTTTGCGCGGATGGAATACCGCCGGCTGCTTATGGAGGCGGAGTGAGTGCTCTCCCGCGCCGCCGCATCACCAGAAGCGTCATCCCGTAGAGGATGGCGGGAATGAGAATGCTGAGGGCCATGGCGAGGCCAGGGGTGTCGCGACCGGCGGCACCGATCCCTGCGAAGAGAAAACCCATGGGCACACAGCCGCAGGCCAGCGCCGTGAAGAACCGGCCCGGCGGCATTTTTGTCAGGCCAGCCATGCAGGCAATGACCTCCGGCAGCAGCGGGAGGCAGCGCGAAAGGGCCACCATAAAGCCGCCGCTGCCGCCGGCGAAGAGCCGCCGTCCGCGTTCATAACCCGCCGCTCCCATGAGCCGCACGGCCATTCCCTCACCAAACCGGCGGCACAGTCCATAGGCCAGGGCACCGGCAAGAAACGAGCCCGCAGCGGCAATCGCTCCGCCCCACAGCGTGCCATAGACGAAGCCCAATCCGCTCATCACCGCGGTTCCCGGCACCGGCAGAAAAAGGTCGGCGGCGAGCAGCAGTATGGCGAGCAGCCAGCCCCACTCGAGCCCCTGCGAAGCCAGACATTGCTGAACGGCGTCGCCGGAAAACATGCGCTCGAACCAGTCTCCCCAGATGAGAAACGGAATGAGTACAAGGACGGCGAGGGCGAGGAAAACAGCGGCGAGACGCATGGGAATCTCCGCGAAAGGTGTCAGCTTCCGGCACGGGCTCCATTAACAAGCCGGTGGATGCCGAGGGGATTCGTCTCCTTCAACTCGTCCGGCAGCGCACTGTCAGGGAAATCCTGCCAGCAGACCGGGCGGACCCAGCGGAGAATGGCGGAGGTGCCGACGGAGGTGCTGCGGCCGTCGCTGGTGGCGGGGAAGGGGCCGCCGTGGACGATGCTGGAGCAGACTTCGACGCCGGTAGGGAAGCTGTTGCAGAGGAGTCGTCCGGCCCGGCGTTCGGCAGCGGCCATGAGGGGTGCTGCGGCGGCGAAATCTGCGCCGGTGCCGTGGAAGGTGGCGGTGAGCTGGCCTTCCAGCGCAGATGTCAGGCTCAGCATTTCAGACATGCCATCGCAGGCGATGAGCAGCGTAGAGGGACCAAAGACTTCATCAAGCAGCGAGTGATCGGCGAGCACGGCGGCGGCAGTGGTTTCAAAGACGGCCGGCGTCGCGGTGTTGCCGCCGGCGGGTGTGGCGCTGGCGAGTTGTTTGACCGCAGGATGCGAGGTCAGCCGCTCCCGGCCCCGATGATAGGCCTGACAAATCCCGCCGGTGAGCATCGTGGCGCACGCGGCGTTGCCCATGAGGCGGGCGAATTCCTCGCGGAAGGCCGCGGCATCTGCATTCCGGTCGTAGAGAACGACGCCGGGGTTGGTGCAGAATTGTCCGGCGCCGAGCGTCGCCGAGGCATGAAGCCCCGCGGCGATAGCAGCACCGCGTTCGGCAAGCGCTCCCGGCAAGAGATAGACGGGATTCACGCTGCTCATTTCCGCGTACACCGGAATGGGCACCGGACGTGCTGCCGCCGCATTCATCAGAGCAAGCCCTCCCCCGCGGCTGCCGGTGAAGCCGACGCCGCACACCGCAGGATGCTTCACGAGTGTCATCGCAGCCGCTCGCTGATTGTCGAATATCACGGAGAAGACGCCCTCTGGAAGGCCGCATTCCACCACCGCGCGC
>JANNVM010000378.1:0-3158 GCA_031414455.1 Verrucomicrobiota bacterium | reverse complement strand
GGGACTGGAGCCCCGGCAGGGGCGATACCATGCCGGTAGACACACACGCTGGTGTCGCCCCTGCCGGGGCTCCGGGACCTTTGCTCTTCGGTCCGGTGGCTCACGCCACCGGCTAATCTATTCCCGCCCTCAGGGCTGCGGATCCTTTGATTGGTTAAGTTAGCGCCTATGGGGTTGCACCCCTGGCTATTCGTGGGGAACCGCAGCGCGGTTCGGTTTCTGCTGCATCGTTACGATTAAGAACAGTCGAGTCAGTCTTCGGCCGCACGATCTTTTCGTGCGACCAGCTTTGGCCAGCGCAGCCGCCATTCCGTCGGCAGCCGCAACGGCCGTGCGCGCGGCATTTCGACCAGCGCCAGAACCTGGCGGCAGGTGACGAGCACCCCGTCATCGGCCGCGAGACGCACTTCAAAACGGCACCAGAACCGGGCGCGCTCCATTTTATCCACCCAGCCGCGGATGAGCAGCGTATCGCCGAACTTCGCAGGACGGCGGTAATCAATCTCCGTGCGCACCACGATGGGAAACTGCTGGCGCGTCATCATGGCCGTAATGTCCATGCCCATCGCCGTGGCGAGATGGGTGCGGCAGGTTTCGATGAAGCGCAAATACGCGATGTTATGCACCACGCCGCCGGCGTCGGTGTCGAAGAACATCACCGATTCCATGGATTCAAAATGAGGGGCGTCAGCGGGCATCAGGTGCGGCGTTTGGAGATGAGAAGGCCGGAAAGCAACAGCCCGGCGATACCGGCACCGACGGGAATAACATCGCCGTGCGCGGCGTAAAACGAAATGCCGCCGCGCGTGAGCGGCACGGAGGCATGGAGCACGCCGGGCTTCCAGCGCGGCAGTTCGTCAGTCTGCCTGCCTTCGGTATCAATGACACAGGTGACACCGGTGTTTGACGAGCGGACCATCGGCCGCTGGAGTTCGAGACAGCGCCAGCGGGCATTGAGCGCATGAATGGCGGACTCGTTGCTTTCGGCAAACCAGTTGTCGTTAGTAATGTTCACCATGAGCTGCGGCCGGTCGCGCACAAATTTTCGCGCCACCCGGGCGATGGTGTCCTCGAAACAGACGAGCGGGATGATTTCATAATCCATGCCCTCCAAACGCAGCGGCTCCAGTGATTTCCCCGCGGCGAAATCCATGGGGATGAGGTGGCCTATCATTTTCTCCAGAAAGGGAAGTTCCCGCCGGAAGGGGATGTACTCACCGAACGGCACGAGATGCACTTTGGCGTGAATCTGGAAATTGCTCCAGGACCCGCGCATGAGGGCGGCGCAGTTGTGCTGATTCCAGTTGTCGCTGTCCGCACCTTCGGCCGCCCTCGCATCACAGCCGGTCATGATTGTCGTGGCTCCGGCTTTGAAAAAGCGGTCGAAGAATTCCCCATGCATCGGGTCGTAAAACTCCAGCGGCAGGGCGGACTCGGGCCACACAATGAGAGCCGGCGGGACTTTGGCCGTGGTCAGACCATGACGGGTGACGGTTTCGAGACCGGCGTACTGCTCGATATTGTTCCGCATGATCTGCGCCTCGCGCTCCGCCGGGGGCAGGCCCCAGGCGTTCATGTTCATCTTCAAATCCATCGGCACATTCGGCTGCACGAGCAGCACCTGGACGTGACCGGATGGCTGCGGGCTTTTTTGCCAGGTGATCAGCGTGACCACGGCCGGCGTCGCAAGGCTAACGGCCAGCAGAACGGCGCGGCCTCTCACGCTGCGATGCTTCCGCAGCATCCACGCCGTGGCGATGCCGCCCATAAAAAGAAACGGCAGAAAGGATAGCCCGGTGACGCCGCACCAGGCGGCCAGCGAGCGCAGCCCTGGCATTTCCACCAAAGGAACCGCCGCAGCGTTCCACGGAAAACCAAGGATGGGAAAAACGCCGCGGCCCCATTCCAGCCCCGTCCACAGCAGTGCCAGCGCCACTACCGATAGAAGCCCGCGTCCTGGCGATTCCGGCCGCAGCAGCGCCGCAAAGCCGCCCCATATCGCAGGATAGAGCGCCAGATACACACACAGCGCTGACATTCCCGGAAGGGTAACATGTCCCGTCCACCACAGAGTCCCGGTGAACACAAACAGCCCCGCCAGCCAGCCGTGGCGGAAACCAAACATAAAAAGACGCCACCCGCGCAGCGGCACCTGCTGCCACACGCGCCAAAACAGCGGCAGTGCCCACAGCCAGGCCAGCCACCACTGATTGAACGGCGGATACGCCGCAGCAAATAACACACCCGTGAGCAGCGCGGAGACGAGGGCGCAGAGAAAAGCCATCGGTCAGGAGGCGAGCCTCGTTTCGATATCTTTCCGGATTTCCTGCCAGAGCCGGTCAATGCCTGCGCGGACGCCGGCTTTGATTTCCGGCAAGCCCGCGGCGTCCAGCTTTTCGCCGGCCACAGGACGGTGGCTGGAGAAAAAGTAGAACTTCACCTTCGGCTCGGTGCCGGAAGGACGCACCGCAAAGCGCCGCCCGTCGGCGAGTTCCAGTATCAGCATGTTTTCCTTTGGCACCGGATCGCCTTCCTCGTCCACGACATCATCCTTGCCGTAGTGAATCATCTTCACCACCGCCGCACCGTCGAGTTCCTTCGGCGGATCCGCGCTATAGGATTCCACCAGCTTGCGGATCTTCGCGGAGCCATCAGCCCCTGGGAATTCCGGCGACTCCGTGTGCTCATCGAACACGCCGTATTCACAGAACACTTCATCGAGCAGATCGGGAATCGTCAGGCTGCGGCTCGCGGCGTAGGCGGCGAGTTCGGCGAACATCACCACGGCACCGTTGCCGTCCTTGTCCCGAATCCAGTCGGTACACAGGTAGCCGTAGCTTTCTTCGCCGCCGAAAATGAAGAACGTGCCGAACGCGAGTTGCGCCGTGCGGGCCTCCGCCGCGGTGAGATCGCGATAACGCGCACGGGTATTCGCCGGAAGGGAACGCTCATATTTCGTGAGTTTGCCGCCGATGAATTTGAAACCGGTCAGGGTATTCACACACCGCACGCCGTAGTGGGCGGCCACGGCATCCTGGAGCTGCGTCATAACGAACGTCTTCACGATCGTCGCATGGCGGCGGTTCGAGTCGTTGAGAATGCCCAGTTCGAACATCGTCTTCGTGCGGTACCACGCCATGAGCGAGCCGATCTGATTG
>JANNVM010000377.1:0-2546 GCA_031414455.1 Verrucomicrobiota bacterium | reverse complement strand
CAGCGCTTCCAGCCTGCCGGCTTTCGGTGTCCTGTCGTATATCTCACGGTCTTCAGAGGATTAGTTCGTTCCGGGCCTTACTACAGAATTCGGTCCCCGTGGTTACAGAGAGGTTTGGTAAAATTTGGATCTGGTAGAAGGTGCGCGGGCATGGCTTCCAGCCTGCCCGTGTTGGCCCCCGGGGAAACGGAGACAAACACGGGCAGGCCGGAAGCCATGCCCGCGCTACGATTCCTCGCCGGGAAATTGAGGTTCACCCGCTCATCGCGGCCATGAGGCAGCGCAGTTCCGCGTCCACCTCGGCGGGAGTGGCAACGGTCTGGGCGATCTCGGCCCGGACCGCCTCGCGGAAACGCTGGCGCAGCCGGTGGACGGCCACTTTCACCGCGCCTTCGCTCAATCCCAGAACGCCCGCGGCCTTGCGATAGGACTCACCCCCGCCTTCCACCAAGAGGAGAGGTTTCAACTGGTCGAACAACTCCCGCCTTCCTTTCGAAGCGTATTCGCCGCCCAGCCGCTCGATCGCCCGCTCCAGCAGCGTCATCGCCCAGAGTTTGTCGTAAAGAATCTCCGGCGCCAACTGGTCCGCCGCGGGTTGCAGCAGGTAGCTTCGTTCGGCAGCCTCGTCATCGAGAGAGAAGATCTCGCGTCCGCCTCCGCGCTTCTGCGACTGTCCCCGCGCCCACTCGTTGATCAGAAAATGTTTCAGGGATTTCAACAGAAACGACCGGAAACGACCGCGTTCCCGGGTGGCGAGAGCGAGGTATTTTTTTCCCAGCAGCCGGGCAAAGAATTCCTGTGTCAGATCCTGGGCGTCGTGAGGGTTGTGCCCCTGACGCCGCACATAGGCGTAGAGCGGATTCCAATACGTGCGGCACAGGCTCTCCAGCGCCGCATCGGCCTGCGGGGCCTGCGTCTGCCCGGCCAGCAGCACCATACTCCAATGAGTGGTATCAAAATCTCCGGCTCCGGAAGGGGCTTCGTTTTCACCAGGACCCGAAAATGACATACGTGACGTGCGGTTGGAAAATTCCTCTGATTGAAAAGTCAGGCTGGAGCGGCCAAACCGTCAACCGCGGCGAATTCCCATGTGCGGCGCACGAAGAGGCCTCACCCTACCACCGGCGCTCCGGTTTTCTGAAGGATGGCCGTGGCGGCGGCATCGCAGCCCCCGGTGTTAGAGTCCCCGCAGCAGAGGGTGGCAGGCATGACGCGAACGGTGCCTCCGTTCCGCGTGCGGGCAACGGAAAGCTCATGACGGCGGGGCGCGCGGCATTGACATTCCCTTCCGGCGCGCCCTTTTCAGTTCTATCCATGTCCCGTGCCGCCGTCATCAATGTCGTAGGTCTCACTGCGCGCCACCTCAGCGCGGAGACGACTCCCCACATTCTCGGCTGGCTGAAACACAAGCAGATCGCGCCCATTCAGCCGGTGCTGCCGGCAGTGACGACGACCATGCAGACGACGTATCTGACCGGCCGGCGCGTCAGTGATCACGGGATCGTGGGCAACGGCTGGTACAACAAAGAGCAGGCGGAGGTGCAGATGTGGAAGCAGAGCAACCACCTCGTGAAGGGTGAGAAATTCTGGGACGTGCTCAAACGCGAGCATCCGGGCCTCACCGTGGCCAAGCTCTTCTGGTGGTATAACATGTATTCCACTGCCGACTACTCCATCACGCCGCGCCCCATGTATCCGGCCGACGGACGCAAGGTGTTCGACATCTACACCAGTCCCGCAGGCATCCGCGACAGCATCAAGAAAGACCTCGGCGACTTCCCCTTCCCCGCCTTTTGGGGGCCGATGGCCGGCGTGGATTCCTCGAAATGGATCGCGGCCTCCGCGAAGTGGATCGAGGAAAAATACTGGCCTAACCTCAGTCTCGTTTACCTCCCGCACCTCGACTACAATCTCCAGCGGCTCGGCCCTGACGATCCGGCCATCGCGAAAGATTTGCGTGAGATTGACGACATCGTCGGCGGGCTCATTACCTTCTACAAAAACCGCGCCATCCGCGTCATCCTGCTCAGCGAATACGGCATCACCGCGGTGGATCAGCCCGTTCACATCAACCGCGTGCTGCGCGAGAAAGGCTGGATCACCGTGCGGGAGGAACTGGGGCGCGAAATCCTCGACTGTGGTGCCAGCAAAGCCTTTGCCGTGGCCGACCATCAGGTGGCTCACGTCTATGTGAACGATCCGTCCATTCACCACGAAGTGCGCGCCGCTCTGGAGGAAGTGCCCGGCATTCAGAGTGTGATCGACGGTGTGTGGCGCGCCAGCATCGGGCTCGATCACGACCGCGCCGGCAACATCATCTGCGTGGCCGATGCGCGCTCATGGTTCACTTACTACTACTGGCTAGATGACGCGGTGGCCCCCGACTTCGCGCGCTGCGTGGACATTCACCGCAAGCCTGGCTACGACCCCGTGGAGCTGTTTCTCGACCCTGCGCTGAAGCATCCCAAACTCGCCGTCGCCACCCGCCTCGCGAAAAAGAAACTCGGCATGCGCTACCTCATGGACGTCATCCCGCTCGACGCCAC
>JANNVM010000376.1:0-27269 GCA_031414455.1 Verrucomicrobiota bacterium | reverse complement strand
TCCACGAAGTGAATGTAGAAGTCGCTGTAAAGTCCGCCGCTGGCCCAGAGGAAGCTGTGGAACCGTTCAATCTGATACAGCACCTCCGATTTCCCCTCCGGTTTCTTCAGGGAGAACGCCGACGCCACGGGGCCGTGCATCCGGTAGGTCCGCATGGAGAGAATGTCACCGATCTCCCCGTCCTGAATACGCTTCCACAGTTCCTGACGGGCCCGGCAGTGCCGCACCATCAAACCGACGCCGCACTTCAGCCCTTTTTTGTCGGCCTCGCCGGCGAGCTCGATCATGCGTTTGGATTTCGGTCCGTCTGCGGTCACCGGCTTTTCCATGAAGACATGCAGCCCGCGCTCGATGGCGAGTTTGAAATGCATCGCGCGAAAGGCCAGCGGAGTGGTTAGAATCGCAATGCCGCCGGGCTTGATGGCATCCATCGCCTTCTTCGCGGCATCGAATCCGAGGAAGCGCCGGTCTTCCGGCACGTCCACCTTGCCGGGCTTGCTCTGCATTTCGTTCGTGATCGCCTGGTGACTGCCGTTGAGCTTGTGGTCAAACACATCGGCCATGGCCATGAGTTTCGTCGGCAGGCTCACCACATTGAGCGCCTGGGCGGCAGCTCCTGTGCCGCGTCCGCCGCAGCCGATCAGGGCGACGCCAACGGTATTATCCTCGGCGGCGTGGACAAACGGCACGGTCATGCCGGCAAAGGCCGAGGCGGCGGCGGCGCCGGTGCTCTTTTTCAAAAATTCGCGACGGGTGGAGATGATGGGAGTGCTCATAGCGGGGCGATGATCCCAGACCCGGCGGGATGGGCAAGGAGAACTTCATCCGTGAAACGCGGTGAAAGATGACGGAGACCGTTGCTCATTCTGGCAGGGGCGGCTCGCCGGAGGCATTCGCCGGTGCGGCCGCGAGGGCCTTCGGGGCGGAACCAGGGGGGAGAGGAGCGGCCGGCGGCGGGGGCATTGCCGGTCCTTTGCCGTTGAGCCAGGGGAAGGCGTCTCTCCAGTCCGTGGCTCCATCCGGGCCTTCGAGCGTGAGGCCTTCGAGAGCAACCATGGTCGCGGCTTCCTGACCTTTGTAGGCATGGACACGAATGGAAAAGCTGGCGGTGCCGGCACCGCTGCGCGGGCAGGCGACCCAGCGCCATGCGGGGCCTTTGAGTTTGATGCCGCGGATGCGCCAGCCCGGTGTTAGTCTGACGGCGTTGTAGCCCGCATCGCAGAACATAAAGAAGGTGTTGCTGGTCTCGGTGACGGACCAGTTTTCCGGCGGGCGGAGCTGCGACATGCGGGTGCCGTGAACTTCGCTGGTGAGGAGGTTGGGAAATTGAGAGGCGGCGGTATGCACACCGTTGCGGGCCCCGATGCCGCCGGCGGGGGTAAACTTGAAGCCGCGGGCCCGGGCGACTTTAAACGCTTCGGCTCCGTTGACGCGAAAGACCGGGCCGTTGCTCGCCTGAACTTCCACGCCGCCGTAGGCAGGACCGGGAGCAAGGTCGGAGCGGGGCACTTCGTGCGGAGAGGATTCGCCCGGCGCAGAGTTTTGCGGCAGCGATTCGTTTGCGGGGAGAATGGTTTCCGATTCGGGCATCCCTGTCCCGATGAAATCGCCGCCGGCAGTTTCTCCCGGGAGCGGCAGCAGTTCGCTAACCGGACCGCCGCTGTCCCTGGCTGGCAGCGCTGCTGAATGGAAGGCGATGGCCGGACGCGGTGCCGCGGCCCGGGCGGGCACGCGGGCGGCTGCGATGCCGCGGCGCGGGACACTGTTGGTGACTTCCGACTGCTGACGGCGGATGAAGGTGTCCGCGAGTTCCAGGGCGCGGCGCGTGTCCTTGATCCGGCTGTCGTCCACGGGGGGCTCCATTCTGTCAGGAACAATGCTCCCTTTATCCGCGGGAGTGGATTCCGCAGCGGCCTCCACCGGGAACGGCAGCAGTAAACCGTTGCCGCTCTGAGCGAATGCGAGGGGCATTCCCGACACGGCCAGGGGGAGAAAGACCCGGCAGAGGAGGCGAATGGTTTTCATTGGATGTGACAGGGCGTTGGTGGAGAGGCTCAGTTATGGGCCGGATGGCTGGCGAGCGGCTGCATCCAGGGCAGTACGGTGTCGTCGAGCGGATCGTAGGTACTCTCCGGCGGGGCTGACGCATCAGGCACAAAGTGGTCGCCGTTGTTCTTGAGACAGGTGAACGGCACTGGTTCGCGAGGCAGGCCTTCCGGGGACGTCAACGGAGTGCTGGAAACCGCGAACGGGGAGTAAACGACTTCAGGCGCGGGAACCTGCGGACGTGCAGCCGGTGGTGGAGGAGGCATTACAGGGGCCGCATCGAGCGGCGTCGCGGGTGCCGCGATGCGGGGCAAAACGGGTTCCGGCGGCACGGGATGATCGCCATTGGCGACGACGCTGACCGGTGCCGATAGCGGTTCGAAAACTTCATGGAGGGCAGAAGTCAATTGTTGCGCCACAAGTCCTGGCGGGCGGGCGAATTTTCGCCGCTGTGTTGCAGGAGGCGATTCCGCCGGCGCAACGGTTTGCGGGGCCGGTGTCATCGCGGCCGCCGGCATCAGCATCGGCGGCAGCATCACCGGAGCTGTTGTTTCGCGCGGCGGTGCCACGGGTTCAGGATTAGTTAGCAGCGCCGGAAGTTCCACAGCCGGCGGCGGCTCCGGAATCGAAGGGGCGGAGAACAGTGGTTCCATGACAGTCCCGGACGGAGCCGGACGGGAGGCTGTTAGGCTGGCTTCCAGTTTAACAATCATGCTCTGGAAGGCTCCCGCCATAGCCCGCTGTCCGGCCTCAAGTGTGCTGATCACTTCCTGCAAAAGACCAGCGGTCGTTAGGTCTGCCGCGGGGGCGGATAGTGCGCTGCAGGCCTGCGGTGCTGCGGCGGCGGCTTCAGGTGGTGCGGGCTGCAACGGGGAAGGAAGAAAGGCGGGGGCCGGCATGGATGGCAGCGTCCATGGCGCGGGTCCTTCTGAAGCGGGTGCTGCAACGCTGTTGAAGGGGAACTCCTGGTGGAAGGGCGGGAGAGAGCCGTCCGGAAGCGGCTGGGTCTGTGAGGCCGGTGCCAGGGAAACCGGTGGCGGCAGGGCAGGTGCGGAGGCGAGGAACGGATTGGGGCCCGGGGGAGTTTGCGGTGTTTCTGTGGATGGTCGGTTCATGGGATTATCCTGTGCGGGTGTTTCTACCGGCACCGGGATATTCCACGGCACAGGTGAAGGGGATTTGGCTGGGGAAAGGGCCGGCCCGGAGCCGCCGGCTCCAGCCGCGCGTTCCGGTGAGGACATGGCGGCGATCCTGACGGAGGCAGTGGACGCCTCCGCTCCGGCGACGGGAATGGGGGCCGTGTGTTGGCCGGGGGCAGGGAATAGCGGAGCGGCAGGGTTCCGGCCCGCGGGGGCGCTGAATGGCGATACCTCTCCTGACGGGAGTGGAATAAGGCTGGTCAACTCGCCCGGGAGCCCGGCCACTTTGTTAAAGGGCGAGTCCGGGAAGACCTCTTCGGCTCCGTTCCATTTGGCGGCCAGCCGGTTGGCTGCGGCTCCGGTCACCGCGGGGGACCCGTCCCAGCGTTTCTTGCTCCGGCACCGCGTGTTGCAGTACATACACTGATAATTGGTTTGAAACAGGATGTCCCAGGCGACGCGCGCCCGGTGACTGAGCCCGGGAATCCGCTTCGCATGAGCGTGTTTGCGGTTTCCGTTGTCCATGAGCACCGGGCTGTGGCAGGCCACGCAACTCAGTCTGGCCGCTGCGAAGTAATAGAGCACACACAGCAGTGTCACCAGTCCCGCTCCCCCCAGCACCAGAGGAACCTCCACCTGCGCCTTGAGGAAATATATTGCCGGTACCGCGAAGGCGAAGGTGACCACCGCGGCACGGCTCAGGAGATAAAGAATCGCCGCAATGTGCAACTGGAGTTCTTTGTTCGGTGGGTTGTGAGGGGCCGGGTCGGGCATGGCGGCTGGGGCCGGTTGAATGATGATTAAGATCGGAAATTCTGAAAATTATAACCCATACCGATTTTTACGCAAATCTTAAATGTTTCTTGCGAAAAAAACCCGCCGGCCATCAACGGACGGGACGGGACGGTTCGATTGCTTCAGAGGCGGGCGTGCCGGAGAGGCGGAGCGGCAGTGAAACCGCGGGGCACTATCATTATCGCGAAATCCGGCTGTCGAGATGGAAGACCTGGCCGGAAACCGCCGCCATACCTTGAAGGAATGCAACGAATCGTGCGGCGTCCTGCGGAATATTGAACCGCCCGAGCACGTGTGACGCGCGCGCCTTTTCGATCACTTCTTCCGGCAGCCCGGCGGTGAATTTAGTCTCCAGCCAGCCAGGCAACACGCAGTTCACGCGCACGCCGAGCGGGCCGAGTTCGGCGGCGAGCGATTTAGTGAGGGCGACCAGCCCGGCCTTGGCGGCGGCATAAGCTGACTGACCCGCCGGCCCCGTTATGCCTGAGAACGATCCCACGTTTACAATGTGTCCCCCGTGCTGCTTCACCATGAGTCTGGCGGCGGCGCGCGAGCAGAGGAATGCCCCGCGCAGGCAGACATCCAGCACGGCGTCGCGATCGGCTTCCGGCTGATGCACGACCAGAGCATCGCGGCGAATGCCGGCGTTGTTGATGAGGAGATCGAGCCGGATTAACCTTGAAAAAAAATGCTCCACCTGTTCCGGTGAAGTGACGTCGAGTTCCGGGCGCAACGGCGTGAGAACAGACCAGCCAGCGGCGGCAAATTCATGGCACAGCGCGGCGGCGAGATCTCCTCCGCCTCCGGTAATGAGCACCACGGGCTGCGACTCCATGACGATTTGTCAGGGACGTTTGCCTGCCGGCACAAGGTTCACGGCATGGAGGTTCATGAGATAGTTCGCCTTGTCCGCCAGTCCCCCGTTTTCTACGCGAACATCCACCCCGGGATCCTTCACCTTGATGACGCCGGCAGTAAGTGTCAGCTCTTTCCGGCTGTCCTTTTCGCCCCTGGGCACGAGCACTTCGAATTTCTGCCCCGCCGCTTTCACCACCGCTTTGCCGCCGGAGTCGGTGCCCGCGGAATAGCGCAGTTGGACCTCGTAGTCACCCGGGGCGAGGTCGTTGAGTGTCCAGACGGCGTATGCCGACGGGTGGGTCCAGTAGCTGCCGCCTTTGGAGGTGGAATACACCGGGTTCGTCACCGCCGTACTCATTCTCAAATTACGGGGTCGCGTCTGCCCGGCCGGTGCATTCCGCTCCGCCGGACCATCTCCCGCAGCCTGACTGAACGGGGCGATGACGGCATCGATGCGCCGGGCCGCGAGGGCGGCACTGGAAAGCTTTTCATCCGGCTTCAGTTCGCCAAGTTCGGGCGGGCCGGCCTGGTCGCTTGCGATGCTGGTGAGTCGCTTTACGGCCAGCGTCATGTTATCCAATTCCTGTTGCACCGCATCGGCGGAGGCGTTTTCGCCGGCGGCATTGAACTGTGCGTGCAGCTTGCGCAATTCATCGCAGTAAAGAGTCAGCCGGCTGCCCATCGCGCCGGCCCGCTGCTCCTGCAGCCGGGATTCCATCTGGAGGAGTTCCATGTCATTGCCTTTGTCCTGGGAACACACGCGTCCCGCTCCCGTAAGGAGCAGCGCAGCGGCGAGAGCAGTAAGGCGGCGGGAATTCATGGGGTCGTCTTTGTCGCCGGCACATCGCCGGTGCGGGAAAGTGTGAGGTGCGACAGATCCATGAGTGATCCGTCGGTGTGGGTCAGGCCGGTCACTGTCAGGACGAGAGTCTCGGCTCCTTTGCCAACGATGAGCTTCCCGGCATCCAGCTCCAGTGGCTTTGCCGCGGGCGGTTTGTCACCTTCTTCGAGCTTTTTGTTCCTCTTCTCCGGCTTGACCACCGGATCAACATTGAACTTGAGGGGCGGTCCGGCGGGGGTGTTGGAGGCTGCAAACGCCGCCAGCGTGGCCGTGCCGCCACCCGTCACCGGGACGTGGCCCCTGATCGTCACCTGATAGGTGCCGGAGCTGACATTAAAGGGGAGGAGCCGCCACTTCACCGCCGCAGTGCCGGCCGGACGCAGCATGGTAAGGGAAGTCTTCTCCCTGCGAACTTCCCCCTCCCAGGTGCAGTTGAAGGAATCGGTGATATCCAGCTTAGCCGTTGCGGCCCAGGCGGCGGAACCGGCAGCACCGCCGAGCGCCAGCGTCTCCGGCGATTTCGTCAGCGCCTCCTTTTCGAGACGTACCCGCACGAGAGCGTCGTTGTCCTTGTTGCGCACGGCCTGCTGTTCCAGGGCATCAAGGCCGGCCTGGTATTTCCGGCCCGCCGCAAGGGCCTGCATCCGAAAGTCCCTAACAAACGCCTCGCGGGCCTGCCCCAGCTGGTCAGTTGCTCGTTTTGCGCCCGGAGCCGGGAGGGTGGACGGCACCAGTTCGATGTGCCGGAAATGCATCAGCCCGTCCTTTGCGGCTTCTTCGGCGGTAAGCCGCAGCTTCGCGAACCGTCCGTTGATCTCAATGCGGCCCAGCGTCACTCCGCGCCAGGCATTCCAGCCGCCGGTGCTGACGATCTCCCGCCGCAGCACGGTGGTTTCCTTCCGGCTCAGACTGCTCATATTCTGAAAGGAAGCCCAGCCGCCGGCAGTCGGTGCGGAGCGTTCAGGATCATCCCTGCTCACCGCCGGACGCGGCCCGGTGACAGGTGACACCTCCGCGGTGTGATCGCCGCGCCCGCCCACTGCGTGGGTAAGCAAAACCTCATACCAGCCTTTAAAGTCACTGGAAACATCCCATTCGAGGAAGGCTTCGCCGCTGCTCAGTGTCGCCGTGCCGCCCGCCTCTCCGATGGTCAGGCCCGAGCCCTTGCTGGTTACTTCACTAACAGTGAGTTTTACGGGCATCCGCCCGTCGTCCGTGCCCATCAGGACCAGCGACTCTTCCCGCCGGGCGCGCACCCGCGCAGCTCCCTCATAATCTCCCGCCGCGGCGCGGGCGTTCTCAAGGACCGTCATCGCGGCCATCCACTGGCCGGTCACTGCCCGGTCAGCGGTGCCGAGGCTCACGGCATAATGTGCCCGCAGTGCCGCGAGCGCCGGCGGTATCGCCGGATTGAGTGGCGGATTACCGGTGACTTCCCTCCCCGGCTGCGTCTGCGCCCCGGCCGCGGCGCAGAAAAGCCACGCCAGGACAACTGTCAGGGCCGGGCGCATTATCTACTGCCGTTGGCCGGCCGCAGCCGGATGGATTTTAATTGCAGCAGCGCTTCGCCCTTTAGCGTTGCGGCTGTAAGTTCCAGCAGCCGGGTGTTCGAAAGCAGCCGCAGCGTGCCCACGATTTCCGTCTTATAATCCTCCCATGAGGCTGAAGGCTTCACCGCCCGCCGCATCGTGTAGCGGTCCTCTTTGAACAGCATCTCACCGCCGGAACCCGGTGCGCAGGACCAGGTTAGTTCCACGTCGTAGCCGCCGGCCCTGAGCCCGGGCGGCAGAACCCACGCCGCCGCACCCGCCGCAGTCCAGTTTTTCAAAATACCCGCAGCGGCATCAAGGATCACGCCGCCGTTGAGTCTCGCTGCCGCAGGCTCAAGGACGATCGGCTCCCCGTCCGTCACTGCCGGCGGAACCGTGGACGTGCCGCGCCCGCCGCTGCCGGACTCTCCGGTTACTTTGAGCCGCTCGCGCCGCGCCCTGGCGGCACCGGCATAATCTCCGTCCTCCGCCATTTCCTTTTCCAGCTTCCCCAGCTTCCCGGCATAATCATCCCGGGCCTTTCTCGTATCCTTCTCCACCTGGGCCCGCCATTCCTGACGTGCTTTCAGCAGCGCATCCGCCGGGCTGTCCGCAGCCAGCGCGAAACAGGCCGCGAGCCCTGTCAGGGCGGCGACCGGCATCCATCGTCTGTGGCGCGGAATCTGCATCCCGGAAGATTAGTCCGGCCCGCGCATGTTGCAAAATCTGATTTCATCATTCTTCGCCCATCCGGCACCGGGAACGACGGAAGAAGTGCCGGTCGCCGCATCCTGACGTTTCGGGAGACCGGTGCGGGAATACCGGGCACTGAGAACCGCGCACCTCAGAAAAGTTCCGCCTGACTCTCCGCCCGCGGCGGGGGTTCCACGCCGATCTTCTTATAAGCGGCGGCCAGTGCAACGCGGCCTCGCGGAGTGCGTTTGAGGAAGCCCTTCATGATGAGATAGGGCTCATTCACTTCCTCCAGAGTGGTGGCGTCCTCGCCCACGGCGACGGCGACGGTATTCAGCCCGACGGGTCCGCCGTCAAATTTGTGAATGATGGCTTCGAGGATGCGTTTGTCCATTTCGTCGAGGCCGTCGGCGTCTATCTCAATAAGCGCGAGCGCGGCATCGGCGACGTCGCGGGTAATGACATTACCGGCGCGGACCTGGGCGTAGTCGCGGACATAGCGCAGGAGCATGTTGGCGACCCGCGGGGTGCCGCGGGCGCGGCTGGCGATTTCCTCCGCGCCAGGGCGCTCGATCTGCATTTCCAGCAGCCCGGCGGTGCGTTCGATAATGTGAGTGAGGTCCGGCAGTGAGTAATAATCGAGCCGGTTGATCATGCCGAAACGGCTCCGCAGCGGGGCGGTCAGCATGCCGCTGCGTGTCGTGGCACCCACCAGAGTAAATCTTGGCAGGGGCAACTGGATGCTTCGCGCGCTGGGGCCCTGATCGATGATGATGTCCAGCTTGTAGTCCTCCATCGCCGGATAGAGGTACTCTTCCAGCTTCGGATGGAGCCGGTGGATCTCGTCAATGAAGAGCACGTCGCCCCGCTCCAGCTTGGTGAGGATGGCGGCGAGGTCCCCGGCCTTCTCAATCTGCGGGCCGTTGCAGACGTGAATGTTGCTGCCCACGGTGGCGGCGATGATGTGCGCGAGGCTTGTCTTGCCAAGCCCCGGCGGGCCGCAGAGCAGCACGTGATCAAGCACGTCGCCGCGTTGTTTGGCGGCCTCCACACGCATCGTGATCAACTCCACGACCTTTGCCTGGCCGGTGAAATCGCTGAAGGCAGGCGGGCGCAGTGAGACATCGAACACCGTCTTCGGTGCGCTGCTCACATCCTCGTAGAAATGGTTTCCCCGGTCAGACACTGGAGGCACGGTGGAGGCCCGGACGGAGAATTCCAGGCGGAATCCGGTGCCAGGCGCTCATTTGATTTTGCTCAGCTTGTCCTTCACCCATGCGAAGAGGACTTCATCGGACGGATCTTCGACCGGAGACGCCTCCCATTCCGCGAGGGCCCTGTTCAGCGCGTCCACGGTGTCTTCGCGGTGCTTGGGTCCGGCTTTCTCATGCAGCCCGGCGGTGCCGGTCCATGCCCGGGCAGATGTGCGGCGGGCTTCGCGCCGCTCGCTTTCGGCCAGGGTGTTTTCGGCCAGCAGTTCGGCCGTTAGCGTGATCGCTTCCGTCATCCGCTTGAGGGCGCTGACCGTGTCACCCGACTGCTGAAGCAGTTCCCCGTTGAGCGTGAGTGACGAGGCGAGGAGCAGACGGACGCGGTTATCAAGCGGCGTGGACCGGTTGAGGCTGCTGAGAAAATCCACGCTGAAATTCTGATAGTCGAGCGCCTCTGCGGCCCCGGCCACACCTGGTTTGGTAGTGCGGATGAGCTGCGCGGCGTCGTTATAGACGGATGAAAGCTCCAGCTTCCACGCAGCATTTTCAGGATCCTCCCCGATGAGTTCCGTATAAATCTTCACACTCTCACCGAAGGCGACACTGGCCTCCCGGACATCATCGGTGCGCGTAAGCAGCCGGCCTATTTCGAAATAGCCGTGAGCCATGCGCGTCCGGCAGGGAATGGACTTTTTGTTGGCGTTGTCGTAGGGGAGCAGGAGCTTCACGCCATCGGAATGCCGGGTGATGGCAGCCTCCAGTTGACGGTTCAGAGCCTCTTTCTCACCCGGGTCTTTGGGCGGGGCCGGTTTTATCTGGAGCGCGTCAAGGCGGCCGAGGGCGAATTGCTCATCCGCGAGGAGAAAGTAATCCTCCTGGCGGAAAGTGGAATCGTCAGGCTTGCCGATGAGGCTGTCTATTTTCATCAGCACGCTGCGCGCCTGATCCGGCTGGCCGCGCTCACCGAGGGCGCGCCCTTCGAGCAGGAGGTTGTGGGCGAGGTCGCGCGCGGTGTCGGTGTCGTTGCCGTTGGACGCGAGCCATTTTTCAAAGGAGTCGGACGCTCTGCGCAAATGCGGCATGGCGTCCTCAATGCGCCGCCTGCTGCTGAGGATTTTCCCGGTCAGCGATTCCACACGACCTGTCAGGCGAATCAGTTCGACGGGAAACTCCCCGGCTGCGGCGATGGCTGCGGCTTCGAGATCGCGGGTGAGTTTTTCCAGCACCGGCAGTGCGCCGTCCTCTTCACCCAGCGCCGTCTTGAGCCTCGCGAACTGCCAGAGGGCTTCCATTCCGGCCGCATCGGCGGGGGCGTTTTCGAGAATGCCGGCGCATTGCCCGGCGACGGCACGGACAGCGGTCCGCCATGCGGGCAGTTCATCGTCCTCGACGGGCTGCGTGGCGAGGACTTTGCCGATGAGTTCCACGCTGTCGTGGAGTGCGGCGGACGTCTGCCCGGCGCGCGCGGCCCTGGCTTCACTGAGGGCATTGGCGGCATCGCTTTCGGCTTTTGGCAGGCGGGAGGAAAGTTCGTCGTTGGCGCTGCGGGCGGCTGCCAGATCATTCCTCGCCGTGATGCGTCCGCTGCGCTCTTTGAGAGCCCAAGCGGCGACTCCCGCCAGCCCGAGCAGTGCCACTGCCGCGGTGCCAGGACCGAGCAAGGTGCGCCAAAGCGGGCGGGACTCTCCGCGATTTTCCTGGAGAGTCCGGCTCAGTCGCGGCAGTCGGAGAAAGAACCGGCGCCGGCGCGGTGCCGGAGCGCCTTCCACAAAAGCATCCGCGCTGTTCACCTCTCCGTCGCCGTTGGCGTCGGTGGCCATTTCCCCGGCCCCGCGCTCACCAGGTGCTGCCGCCACCGGCGGCAGCAGGGCGCAGAGATTTAATGCCTCCAGCATGGCCTTCATGTCAGGGAACCGCTCTGCGGGGTCCATCTTCAGACACTGCTCCACGACCTTGCGCCGCGCCGCCTCTTCGTCGGATTCTGGCTCAGCCGGCCAGCGGGCGTCGTCTTCTTTCTCCAGCCAGTCGGCGAAGGAAACGGGCTGAAGGTTCAATTCCTCGGCGTGACTCGCGGCGATGGCGTCGAATACTTTAGCCGCCCGCGGCCAGCCACCGGTCAGCAGCCGCCATGCCACGACGCCAAATGCATACACATCGCGGCTGTGGGCGCGGCCCTCCTGAAGAAATTTTGTCGCCGCCCGCCAGTGCTCCGGGGCGATGTAGGCGATTTGCGAATGCAGGTGCGCCACTGGCGCTTCTGTCAGCCAGCCCTGCCCAATGTCGCTCAGCAGCACCACCGGCTCTCCTCCCGGCCCGCTGCCGGCGAAAACATTCCCGCTGCTCAGACCCGTATGCACGACTCCCTCGCTGTGCAGCCAGGCGACCGTGCCGGCCAGTTGCTCCAGCAGCGCCCATGCCTCGCGCACCGGCAGGCGGCCGGCCAATTGCTCCAGCGTCATCGTGCCCTCAGGCATCAGCGCCATGCTGACATGCGGCGGGCTCTTGGTTAGATCATAACTGTAAACCTTTACCAGATCAGTCCGCTCCGCCTCCTGCCGCAGCCGCTCCAAACACCAGCTCAGATACTGCGGATGCCACATTCCGGGTGTCAGCACTTTCACGGCGCACTCGAATCCATCGCCCCAAATCCCCTTCCACACGGTGCCAAAGGCACCGCTGCCGCGACGGGTCACAATTTTGTAGCCTGGAATGGCTGGGTTGGTCATCAGATTGCTGGTCGGTAAGGAACGATGGATTGATATTTAACCTATCCCGGGCCATTCGGGCAACAGTTTTGATGCCTAAATTCGCGGGTTCCGCCCCTTTACGCCGGGAGTGAACCGATTACTCTCCGCGCCCTTTCCGCCCGGGCCCGCCCCGGCACCCCCGTTTTCCCATGATGACCGCAGCCCAAATCCGCCAGAGTTTCCTCGATTTCTTCAAATCGAAGCAGCATACCATCGTGGCCTCCAGCAGCCTCATGCCGGACAGCCCGAACCTGCTTTTCACCAATGCGGGCATGAACCAGTTCGTGCCCATTTTTCTCGGCCAGATCGAGTGCCCCTACAAACCCGGGCGCGCCGCGGACACGCAAAAGTGCATCCGTGCCGGCGGCAAACACAACGACCTCGACGACGTCGGCCTCGACACCTACCACCACACGTTTTTCGAGATGCTGGGGAACTGGTCGTTCGGCGACTACTTCAAGAAGGAAGCCATCGCATGGGCGTGGGAGCTGATAATAGAGGTCTGGAAGTTCCCCGGCGAGCGTGTTTATGCCACCATCTACCAGCCCGGTGCCGGCGATCCTTCGGAGCGCGACCAGGAGGCATGGGACATCTGGGCGGAGAAGTTCCGCAGCATCGGACTGGACCCCGAAATCCACATCGTGAACGGCAACAAGAAGGACAACTTCTGGATGATGGGCGAGACCGGCCCCTGCGGCCCCTGCACGGAAATCCACGTGGACCTCACCCCCGGCCCCGTGCGCACTGACATTGAACGCCAGAAAGCCGGCGCGCTGCTCGTCAATGGCCCCACTGCCGCCTGTATCGAAATCTGGAACAACGTCTTCATTCAATACAACGCCAACCCCGACGGCTCGTTCGTCCCGCTGCCCGCGCAGCACGTGGACACCGGCATGGGCTTTGAACGCGTCGTCTCCATCATCCACGGCACGAAGAATTTCACCGACTTCGAGACCGCCAAAATCTCCAACTACGACACAGATGTCTTCCGCCCGCTCTTCGATGAACTCGAAAAACTGAGCGGCAAAAAATACACCGCCACCCTGCCCGCCGCCGGCAGCACCGGCGACACCGAGCAGGAGAAGGTGGACGTCGCCTTCCGCGTCATCGCCGACCACATCCGCACGCTCAGCTTCTCCATCGCCGACGGCATTGTGCCTGGAAACAACGACCGGAACTACGTCCTCCGCCGCATCCTCCGCCGCGCCGTCCGGTATGGCCGCACGCTGGGATTCACCCAGCCGTTCTTCTACAAACTCGTGGACACCCTCGCGTCCCACATGGGCGATGTCTTCCCGGAACTGAAGCGGCGGAAGGACTTCGTGAAGCAGACGCTCAAGACGGAAGAGGAGGCGTTTAACAGGACGCTGGATAAGGGAATTCTGCTTTTTGAAAAGATCGTCGCCCACTCGGCTTCGAAAATCAGCGGCGAGGATGCATTCCTCCTCTACGACACCTACGGATTTCCCTGCGACCTCACGGAACTCATGGCCCGGGAAAGTGGTCTCATTGTGGACAAGGCTGGTTTCGAAAGACTAATGGAAGAGCAGCGAGAGCGCGCCCGGAACGCAAGGCAGACGACGGTCATCAAACTCTCCGAAATCGAAACCAAGGAGCCGACGAACTTCATCGGCTACGACTCATCCGAGCAGGAAGCGAAGGTTTTGGAAATCGTTCACATGGGAGACAAGGCTGCCGTAGTGCTCGATGCCTCACCGTTCTATGCCGAAATGGGCGGACAGTTAGGCGACATGGGATCGCTGCTGTGCGGCGCGGAGATCATTCCCGTGCTCAACACGCAGAAGTCCGGCAACACCTGGCTGCATTTCATTGATCCCGAAACGAATCTCCAGCCCGGCGCGACGGTAACGGCGAAAGTTGATCCCGAGCGCCGCGCGGCTATTTCGCGGCATCACAGCGTGACGCACCTGCTGCACTGGGCGCTGCATGAAGTCGTCTCGCCGGATGCCACACAGAAGGGTTCCTACGTGGGGCCCGAGAAGCTGACGTTCGACTTCAACAGTGCGGCCCTGACACCGCAGCAGGTGGCCGACGTGGAGCGGCTGGTGAACGAGCGTATCCTGGAGAACGCGCCGGTATCCTGGCAGGAGGTGAAATACAATCACATCAAAGAGCGCGCCGACATCATGCAGGCGTTCGGTGAGAAATACGGCGACTGGGTCCGTGTGGTGCAGATTGGCGGCAAGCCGACCGGCCTTGATGGCTACAGCATGGAGCTTTGCGGCGGCACGCACATCCGCGGCACCGGCGAGATCGGACTTTTCCGGATCGCCAGCGAAGCCGCGACCGGCGCGGGCATTCGCCGCATCGAAGCCGTCGCCGGCCTCAGCGCCTACGAGCAGGCCATCGCTGACGCCACGCGCCTCAAGCACCTCGCCGCCAAACTCGGCAGCCCGCTGCCGGACCTTGAGAAGAAACTCGAGATGCTCGTCGAGCACGCGAAGTCGCTGGAGAAAACCCTCAAAGCCGCGCAGCAGCGCGAAGCGTCAGGCCGCGCGAAGGAACTCCTCGCCGGCGCATCGAATGGTGCCATCATCGCCAATCTCGGCGACGTGGATGCCGACTACGGCATGGCTGTGAGCGATGCGCTTAAGGGCACGTTCAAAGGCGTCGTCGTCCTCGGCACCAGCGGCGGCGGGAACGTTGCGCTCATCGCCACCGTTTCTCCCGAACATCAGGCAAAATTCCAGGCCGGCAAGATCATCTCCGCCATCGCACCGATCGTCGGCGGCAAGGGCGGCGGCAAACCCGACTTCGCCCGCGGCGGCGGCAAGGATGTCGCCAAAATCGATGCCGCCCTGGCAGAAGCGCGGAAGCTGGTGATCTGACACCGGTCACTCCGTTGTTGCGGAGAGAATCACCGCGACATCGCCGGAGGGATCTCATAATTGGCAGACATGAATGCCCTGTCTGCGTTTCGATGCACGTTTCTCCTCGTGATGTGTCTTGTGTCAGGAGGTTGTACCGGGCCGGCAGGACATTTTCCACCTCCGGCCGGCTCACTGCCGCCAATGCCTGCCGGTACACCGGGAGGAACGCGCGAACCGCAGGGTTGGCGCGAGCCGCGTGCCCCGGAGTCTCCGCCAGAACATCCGGGAGAGAGGGCCCAGAACTATACCGTCCGCCTGCGCGAGGGCGCTTCCGCCACCGCCTTCGCCCGCCGGCATGGTCTGACATTACAAGGTGCCATGCGGAGTGATCCGACCACTGCCAACTACCGCGGCAGCGCCGCGCCGGGCGTGCTGGAGCGTTTGCAGCGCGATCCCGCGGTGATCTGGGCGGAGCCGGATCGTCCGGTGCATAATGTTCCGATGACCCGCTGAGGCGCAGCCCGCTCGCGGCAATCGTCCTTTTACAGATTAATTTTTCGCCCCATGTTCACCCGTCATGAATCGCATCACCCTGCCCTGTGCTCTCATCGTCGCCGGCCTTCTTTTGTCCGGCCCCGCCCGCAGTCAGAATTCCACACCGCCGCTCGAGACGAAGGCGACTCCGGAAAGTCCCGTCACGCGTGACAGTAAAGGGACCCGCTTTAGCGAGCCCGGCCCGCCCCTCAGGGATGACGGAGCCACGCAGGAGATTGTCGTCGCTCTGGAAGAGGGCAAAGACATTGAGTTATTCGCCCGGCGCCACGGTCTGGTAATTATCCGGCGGATGCTGAGTGATGCACATTCGTTTACGGGCAAGGCGCCATCGGTGGAGGCGGCCCGCGCCGCGCTGGCGGCTATGCAGGGCGACGGTTCCCTGCGCTGGGCGGACTACAACCGCCCGTCCCAAAATGAACGCTTCGCCTTCACTCCTGACGATCCTTACTTCGCCTCCGGCAGTCCGGCGGGATTTCCGGGGCAGTGGCATCTTAAGTATGTGGCCCGCCCGGAGTTTGACACCAATGTAGAGGGTGCCTGGAACCGCGACCTGACAGGGGCTAGTGTTATCGTCGGCATCTGCGACGACGGCCTTGAGCACGGGCACCCGGACCTTAGCCCGGGGTATGTGGCGGCGGACAGCTTTGACTTTGCCGACAACGACTCGGATCCGAATCCCGTGCATGAATCGGACAATCACGGCACGTCCGTGGGCGGCGTGGCCGGCGGCCGCGGCGGCAATGGCACTGGCACCACGGGCGCAGCGCCGCTGGCGCGGGTGGCCGGGCTGCGTCTGCCGTTTGCCCAGGCACAACTCGACTCCCAGTTTGCGGACGCCACCAAGTATCACAGCTTTGGCACAAACCGGAACATCCGGGTGAAGAATCACAGCTACGGCGTGTCGGCAACCTTCGTGGCCAACGGCGTGCAGCGCAACGCCCTGGCTGATTCCACGCTGGCGGGGACCCTCCACGTCGTCGCTGCCGGCAACGACCGCGGGGCGATCGGTGAGGACTCGAACAAGAAGGCATTCCAAAACAGCCCGCACGCCATCACTGTAGCCGCCTTCGCCAACTCCGGCATCTTCGCGGACTACAGTTGTTATGGCGCCAACATCTTCGTCACCGCGTCGTCGAGCAGCCGCCGCAACGGCGAGTTTGGCGTGACCACCGTGGACCGCACCGGCGCGGCGGGTTACGGCAATTTTCCGGATACCGGCTATACCTCCACCTTTGGCGGCACCTCCAGTGCCGCGCCGCTTGTGGCCGGCATCATGGCGCTCGGTGTGCAGGCAAATCCTGCGCTCAGCACCCGCATGGCCAAGCATCTGCTCGTGCGCAGTTGTGACGTGGTGGATGCGGCCGACTCCACGGCCAGCAGTGACGGTGGCTGGAAGACCAACGGCGCGGGTTTCCGCTTCAATCAGAACTACGGCTTCGGTCTCATTGACGCCGATGAATTCACCCGGCTGGCCGCGCAGGCCAGTAGTGTTAGTGAGCCCGCTGAGGCGAACGTGGCGCTGACTGCGGTGAACACTGCCATTCCCGACAACACCGGCACTCTGACGCACACCTTCACCGTGAGCGCCACCACGCCGCTGGAGGAAGTGGAAGTCATGCTCGACATCACGCATCCCTACCGGGGTGATCTTGAGGCGACGCTGCGCTCGCCCGCAGGCACCACCTCCCGGCTTTTCAGCCGCGGCAGTGATGACGGGGACAATATCCAAAACTGGTGGTTCACATTGAATGCCTTTTGGGGCGAGAACCCCGCCGGCACATGGACGATTACAGTGCACGACGGGGCCACCGGTGACGCCGGGGCGTGGGTGTCCTTCCAGGCGAAGATGCGCATGGGCACTCTGAACACTAACACAGTGCCGGCTCCCGCGGTGGCTTCCTTTGCTCCTGCCAGCGGCCCGCCGGGCACGATGGTGGTGCTCAGCGGCGACAAATTCACCGGGGCCACGCAGGTGACATTCAATGGCACGCCGGCCGCGTCCTTCACCGTGGTGTCGGCTGCGCTCATCGAGGCAGTAGTTGCCGGCAGCACCACCACCGGCCTTGTCCGGGTGGTCTCACCCGGTGGCACCGGCACGGGTACGGGGAATTTCACCGTGACGGCGAATCCACTCATCACCGGCTTCTCCCCGGCCTCCGGCGAAGCGGGCACGGCGGTGACGATCACCGGTGCAAACTTCACCGGGGCCACGGCGGTGCGATTTAATAACACCGCGGCAACTTTCACGGTAGCGTCCTCCACCCGGATTGATGCCACTGTTCCCGCCGGAGCCACCACGGGCCGCATCAGCGTGACCGCAGGTGGAATCACCGACACGAGCAGTACCAATTTTACCGTCACCAGCGCGCCGGCCATTACCGGTTTCTCGCCGGCCGGGGGCGGCCCTGGAACGAGTGTCGTCATTCTGGGGTCGAACTTCAGCGGGACCACGGCGGTACGCTTCAACGGAATTTCCGCGACCTTTACCGTGAACAACGCCGGTCAGATCACGGCAACAGTGCCTGCCGGCGCGACCTCCGGCACGGTGACCGTCGTGAAGGGTGCCGGTACCGCCACGAGTGCCGCTTCTTTTGCCGTCACACCGCCGCCGGTCATTACTAACTTTACGCCGGCCACCGCTCCCGCGGGCGGCCGTGTGGTTATCAGCGGCCAGAATTTCACCGGAGCCACCGCCGTGACGTTTAACAATGTGGCTGCCGCAGGCTTCACCGTGGACAGTGCTCAGCAAATCACCGCCACGGTGCCATCCGGATCGGTCAACGGAGTCATCCGGGCGACAACCCCTTCCGGCACCGCCATCAGCACCGCCACCTTTGCCATACTCCTCAGCGCGGGGAATGATCTTTTTTCAGGCTCCCTGCTCCTCACCGGTGCCGCGGGCACGCAGAGCGGCGACAATACCGCTTCCAGTGAAGAGGCCGGCGAACCCAATCACGCCGGCAACCCGGGCGGGCGCTCGCTCTGGTACCGTTGGACGGCCCCGGCCACAGGCACCTGGATTTTCGATACCGGAGGCAGCCGGTTCGATACCCTGCTCGCCGTCTATTCCGGCACCGCCGTCAACGCCCTCGATCCTGTCGCTGCCAATGATGACCATGGCGCCGGCACCATCGGCGAGCCGGTCAACAGCCTTGTGACTCTTGGCGCCGTGCAGGGCACCACCTATCGTATCGCCGTGGACGGGTATAATTCTTCAACCGACCCGGCCAGCGCCTCGCGCGGAATGGTCGCGCTCAACTGGCGGCGAGTGCTGCTGCCGCCCCAAATCATCGGATTCTCTCCGGGCACCGGCACGTCAGGGACGCAGGTTTCCATTTCAGGATTGAATTTTGACGGTGCCACCGCGGTGCAATTCAATGGCCTCGCCGCGGCGTTCGCGCCGGGCGGCGATACGACACTGACAGCTACCGTGCCTGCCGGTGCCACCAGCGGGATCATCTCCGTCATCAGCCCTGGCGGGACCGGTTCCAGTACCGCCGGTTTCACGGTCGTTACCGGTCTCGCGCATGACACTTTCACCGCTGCCCGCGTGCTCACGGGCAACACCAGCGGCATCACCGACAGCAACGCTGCCGCCACGTTAGAACACGGCGAGCCAGCCCACGCCAACACTACGGGCGGGGCTTCGCTCTGGTTCCGCTGGACCGCGCCGGCTACAGGACGATTCATCTTCGACACCATCGGCAGTGACTTCGATACGCTGCTTGCCATCTACACCGGAACGGCGATCAATGCGCTCACGCCCCTGGCATCCAACGACGATATTGACGGCGCGGCCAACAACCGTGTCAGCCGCGTCAGTCTCAATGCCGTGGCCGGCACCAACTATCGCATTGCGGTGGATGGCTGGTCGGGGCTGCGGGGGAACGTCGCCCTCAACTGGTCGCAGGTAATGGGGGCCGCCATCACGTCCTTCACTCCCGGGACGGGAGCCCGCGGTGCCACAGTGCTCATCACCGGCACCGGCTTTACCGACACCACCGGCGTCAACTTCAACGGGGCAGCGGCCCTCTTCACTGTAATCTCGGCCACTCAGATCAGCGCCACGGTACCCTCTGCCGCCACCAGCGGCGTCATTGGTGTGATTACCCCTAACGGCACCGCCGCCAGCGTTGCCGCGTTCCAGATTCAGTCGAATGACACCTTTGCCGGCCGGCAGACCCTCACTGGCAGCACGGTGGTCCTCGATAACAATGCCGCCGCCACCAAAGAACCGGGAGAGCCCAACCACGCCAACAATACCGGCGGGCACTCGCTCTGGTATTCATGGACCGCGCCCGCTTCCGGCACATGGGTGATAGAAACATCCGGCAGCGACTTCGATACCACGCTTGCCGTCTATACCGGCTCCACGCTCGCCGGGTTGTCCCTCGCCGGACAGAACGACGACACCGGCGGCCAGAGCAGCGCCGTCACCATCCAGGCGACCGCCGGCACCGCTTATGCCATCGCCGTGGACGGGTTCTCCAGCGACACGGGCAGCATCGTGCTCGCCATCTACCGGCCAGAAGTCGGGCTCGATCTTTATTCCACCGGATTTGAACCGCTGGAGGGGTTCACCGCCGGCTTGAAACTAGAGGGTCAGGATGGATGGACGGCTGCGGGCGGTCCCGGGAACGGTGTCGGCACCGGTTTCCTGCCCGGCGACGGGCAGTCCGCCTTCATTGGCTCCACACCGCCGTCCGCCAATCCCTCTTACCTCTGGCTCCCGGTAAATTATGTGCCCACACCGGCCACCCGGCCCATTGTCCGCTTCAGCGCCACCATCGGAATCGTGGATTCCACTAACGGGTTTTATGACGACTTCGAGTGGACTCTTTTCAATTCAAACGGGGAAGAACTGTGCGGGCTCAATTTCGACAACATCGAACTCAAAATCTACACCAGCGTCGCCGGCGACTACACCAGCACCGGCCGCGAATTCGAAAATGGTAAGGCCTATGAAGTGGAAATGATCCTCGACTTCGCAACGAACACGTGGAGCGCGCGGCTCGACGGTGTGACGATCGCCAGCGGCCTCGCTCTCGGCATTGCCGGACAGGTCAAGGACGTGGCTGATCTTGATGCGGTCTGGATCTTGCGCGACGCCACTCCTGGAGACAACTACATGGTCTTCGATAACTACCGCCTCACAGCGGAGACCGCCGGCTCGCCGGTGATCCTCGCGCCGCCATCCCCGGTGACGGTCCCCGCCGGAGCCTCCGCGGGTTTTGGAGTCGTTGCCGCGGGAGCCGGACCGCTCACCTATCAATGGATGCGCAACAACGTCAACATCCCCGGCGCCGTCGAGCGTGTCCACCGCATCGCTTCCGTCCAGGCGGGCGATGCCGGTGACTACCGCGTCGTCGTCACCGGTCCCTCCGGCACTGCCACCAGCACCGCGGCGGCGCTTACTCTGAGCGGGGGCGGCGCTCAGAGTTACGCCTTGTGGACGGCCACGGCGTTTCCTCCCGGCACGCCTGCCGCGAACAGGGACGCCACCGCCGATCCCGACCGCGACGGCCTGTCCAACCTCATGGAATACGCCCTCGGTCTGCCGCCCGCCGTGGCCGGCGGCGGCCCGGTTCGCATCTCGCTGCTCAATGGCCGGCTCGTGGCCGAAGTCTCCCGCACCGGGGCGCGGCCGGATGTGGAGTATTTCTTTGAGGTCGCCTCCAACGCCGGCAGCGGGCCATGGACACGACTCGCTCCCAGCCTCGAAACCCCCACGCTCCTTCGCGCCACGGACACCCTAACTACGCAGCAGTCGTCGCGGCGCAGTGTTCGGCTCCGGGTTTCTCTCATTCCCTGAGCCGAATTGTGTCCGCAGAGCGACCGGTGCTGTGAGGTAGAAAAACCGCGTGTGATTTTCGAGTGAGGTGTGCCTATTCTTCCGTGTCATGAATACCTCCCGCCTCCATCTCCTCTCTGTCGTCTGTCTGTTCGCGGGCCCGCTCGCCGCTGCTGAAAAAGGCACGGGGGCACCCCAGATCGACGACCTTCTCCGCTGGCCCGGCGATTACAGCCAGATCTGCGATGCGGTCAGTTCGTCATTCCCCGCGCCCATTCCCGGGTTCCGCAGCATCATGCACGGCGAAGCAGGATTCTCCAAAACGAAGCTCGCACTCATCAAAAAAAACCGCGCCGTCCTTCTGCCCGCGGTGGCCGCCAAACTCGAAACCCTGGACCTGACGCGCGAGCCGCAGCCGCAGAAGCCGGATCCCGCGGCGAAGAAGGGCGAAATCGAAATTGATCCCATCGGCGTGGATCCGATGAGCTTTAATACGCTGCTGCTCTCAATCATTGAGGAAACCGACGCCGTGGAGGTGTTGCCGTCTCTTCTCAGCCTGGAGCAAAGGTACTACACACTGCTCACCGCCGCGGAAAAAGATCCAAAAGCTCCGCTCCCGCAAACCGATGGCGATGGTGCCGGCATCGGGCCGGGCAATCTTCTCAAGGAGGGCGAGGACTACGACAAACTCACGCCGGAGCGCGAAGCCGAGATGGACCGCACCCGCGAGTTGTTTTCCGCCCAGGCGGTGCATCGCGACATTCTCGCTGTCTGCGTGCGCCTCATGCGCAAGGCGGGTTACGAACCGATGCTCAAAAGCAATTTGGAAAAAACCTACGGCAAACTGCTCAAGGCCAAGTGGAGCGCCGACGAGCAGCTCTCCAAATACAAAAGCGCCGCCGACATCCCCGCGGAGGAGCGCGAGGAAATCAAATTCGATCCGGTTCACAAAGTCGCCTACATGACCTGGCGTCCCGTGGACATTCCCTACACCGCCGCAATACGGAAGGAGATTATGGAACTAACGACAGCCTTCGCGGAGTCGCGGAAGAAATAGCCGCCGTCATGCGCTCCGGCATTTACGCCCTGATGCTGGCAGTCGCGTCCCTTGCGCCGGCGCAGGAAAAGCCGCCGGCGAAAGTCGCGGGGCAGAATGGCCATCAGCTCGTGCCGGTCGCGGCGGGAGAATACAAGGTGGGCGCAAAAGGCCACGCCACCAATCCGCCGCGCACCGCGAAACTCGCCGCCTGTCTCCTGGCGGATGCGGAGACGACGAACGCGCAATTTGCAAAGTTCGTCGCAGCCACCGGCCATCGCACCGATGCCGAGAAGCGCGGCGCGGCTCACGTTTTCCGTTATGGTGAACGCGAGTGGCGATGGATCGAAACCACCGGTGCCTGCTGGCGCCGTCCGCGCGGCCCTGACGGACCCGACGCCGTAAAGGTCCTGGCAAATCATCCCGTTACCTGCCTCAGCGCCGCCGATGCCGCCGCCTACTGCACCTGGGCCGGCGGTCGTCTGCCCACGCAGGCGGAATGGGAAGTGGCCGCCCGCGCCGGCTCCACCACACTTTATCCTTGGGGCGCAGAATTCCAGCCTGACAAAGCCAATGTCTGGAACGGACTGACCCATCAGAAGAACACCAAAGAGGATGGCTGGGAATTCACCGCGCCCGTCCGCAGCTACGCGCCTAACGCATGGGGACTCTACGATGTCATCGGTAACGTCTTTGAATTCGTCTCCGACATCCCGCCCATGGTGAAGGAGAAAAAGGAGCAGCCGCTCACCTCCGCGCGCGGCGGCTCATGGTGGTGTTCGTCACACACCTGCAAGGCCTACAACCTCGTGGACAACGGCACCATGGCACTTCACGGATCGCTGCCAAATCAGGGGTTCCGCCTTGCGGTCACCGCGTTGAAGAATGGAGAACTGAAGGAAACGATGAAAACGAAAGCGGATAAAGATTGAACAGGAGAGCGCGGAGGAAGCAGAGAGGGAAATGTGGCGCGGGCATGGCAAGGCCTGCCCGTGTTTTCTCACCATGCGAGCCGGCGCAAACACGGCCAGCCTAACGGCATGGCCGCGCGACATCTTTGCCCGGCGGTTGTCTTACTCAGCGCCCGTCACCGCTTTCCAGTCGAGCCCGAAGCGGGCGAGGAATTTCTTCACGCGGTCCGAGTCGTTCGTGATCGTTCGTTTGGCTCGCGAAGCGGCAAAGAGTTTTCGCCCGGCCTCGGCCATCGTGCGGCTGGTGCGGCAAATCCGAATGACGGCGGCGAGTTGCACGCGGTCGAAGAGATCAATGGCGGCGAGTCTCTTTGCGTCGAGCAGTGATGTCAGGATCGCGTCATCGTCCTGCGTCTGCGGCGGAGCGGCGGATGATGGCTCCAGTTTCTCCCAGCGCTCACGAAGTCGCTCAATTTCCTCCGCAACGAGTGCCTCGTTGATGCGCCCGCGCGGTGCCAGCGTGGCCATGCGTGTCACCGCGGCATTGAGGTCGCGGAAGTTCGCGCGCCAGGATGCTTCCGGACTGCGGGCGAATTTCAGAAAGGCCTCGCGCGCCTCTTTGTTGAACGTGACCTTGCGCCCGTGCTGCCCGGCGAAGCGCTCGAGTTCGTAGTCGAGGTTCGGCGCGATGTCTTCTCTCCGTCCGGCGAGTCCCGGCAGGGCAAACGTCCAGATGTTGAGCCGCGCCAGCAAATCTTCGCGGAAGCGGCCTTCGCGCACGCGGTCTTCGAGGTCTTTGTTGGTGCCGGCGATGAGCTGGAAGTCGCTCTTCACCGTCTTGTCAGAACCATAGGGACTGAAGGCCTTGTCCTCCAGAGCCCGCAGCAGCATGGCCTGTTCATCGGCGCCGAGTTCACCGATCTCATCGAGGAACAGCAGCCCGCCATCCGCTTCACGGAGCAAACCCGCACGATCCGCGACCGCGCCGGTGAACGCGCCTTTCACATGACCAAACAGCGTGCTCATCGCCGCGTCGCCGCGCAGGGTCGCGCAGTTCACTTCCACAAATTTCCCGCGCAACCCGGCCCGTTGCCGCAGTTCGTAAATGCGCCGCGCAAGCTGACCCTTCCCCGCGCCCGTCGGCCCCGTAAGCAGCATGGGATCGCGCGACGCCGCGGCCACGCGTTCGATGCGTTCGATCAGCGAGTTGAACGCCTTGTTCTTCGTGGCGATGCCGCTCTTCAAATGCTGCCGGGTTTCGCGCTGCTCCTCGGCGAAACGCGTCTGCAGCCGGTCGTAGCGCGCGAGGTCGAGATCAATGATGTCCACACGACCCTCCGCGCGCAGCTTGCTGTGCGCCTTCTGCTTCGGAGCCGTCTGCAGCAACTTCGCCGGCAGATGGCGGCTCTCCGTTAGCAGGAACAGGCAAATCTGCGCGACGTGCGTTCCGGTGGTGATATGAACATAATAATCCTCCGTGTCAGGATCGAAGGCGTAACTTCGCGCGAAAGCGAACAGCCCGTCGAAGACACTCTCAAAGTCCCACGGGTTCTCCCCGATGTTCACCTCATGCCCGCGTACTTCCGTGTGCGGCGATGCCCCGTGCATGTCCGCCATCACGCGCTCCGCCATCTCGGCCCAGCGTGCCTCGTAGAGCAGCTCAAACCGGTCCACCGGCCAGTCCGACTGCTGAATAACTGAAACCGACGGCCTCCACACGCCCCACCGGTCATGCCCGGTCGCGGCATCAAGACGCGTGCCGAGCAGGCCGAGGACGACGGTTTTTGGTTTGGTCATGGCGTTGCAGTCAGTGTTTTGGTTTCCACGTCTTCAACCGTTCGTTCATAAAGGAAACCATCTGTGCGTCCGCGAGGCACGGCACGATGTCTATCGGGCACAATCTGCCGCCGGGAATCCCCAGCACGTTGCCCGGATGGGCATCAAAGATAGCGATCCCTTCCGCAGCGTTCCAGTAAGTCTTCCGCCCCACCGGCACGAAACCGAGCGAGCGCATCCATGCGATAATGGCTTCCTGATCCGGCCTCTTTCCGACGACGAGCGGCTGAGACGTGAGAATGCGAATGCCTGAGCGATGCGCAATCATTCCAATGAGTCGCGTGCCGTCGAGGAACATCTGATCAGCCAAATCCAAGCGATCCAGATACTCCAGTGGCTTCGCCTGCACGAGTTCCAGCTTGCCCCACAGACAAGAGCCCACATGCCCATACAGCCCGGGCTGAGTAATCTTGAGAAACTTCTGCCCGCCCGGATCGAAGATGACCTCGTGCTCTACGCCGGGACTTTCCGAGCGGAGGCGGATGTCTTTTCTTTCAATCCCGCGGCCTTGGGCGGCGGCCCATTCGGCGAGGGCTTCCTGCTGGAGAAAGAGACCCCAAGGTGGCTCTCCACTTGCGCCCAGGCTTCGTCGGAGGTCAGCCGCGGCTGTCCCCGGATGGCAGCCTGGTTGTCGCCAAATTGAGGTATCGTCTTCATGGGTTTCCAGAGTATCCACGGGATTCAGAATTGCACATGGTTTCTCACAGCAGACGCGGCCTCCGCGGCGCGGCAAGACTGGAGTATAATATTGCGCGGCCCGCCGGAGCCACCTTCACTTGCAGGGCATGACCCGCCGCGTGGAGAGGCGCGATGGTTGCCTAATTCGGTCCAATGTCATTTATCCTATGGGAGAGTTTGGTATCGTATCGAATATTAGATAAGAATTCATGAAACCCGTTCGGGAAGCCGCTAAAAATTCTTCTAACTCGCTACCGTTTTGTGATCAATTGGTTGTGACTTATGGGGAAATATTTCCAGCCAACCTGGCACGCCGTTGGCGGTGTCCCCGCCAGAACCAACCAGATAGGAACATGGCGAACACAACACTCTTCAACACTCGCGCCGCGGCGCTTCCGGCAGCCGACGCTCGCAATGACGCGGGTGGAAAAGCTTACGCTTTCTCCGCGAAACACGCGCTGGCTCAGTATGCGGTGACGGGATGCCTGAACGGGACGTTCTATGCCGATGCAGGGCAGCAGCTCGAGACCGTTCTGCGTCTGTGTGGTCAGGTGCCGGTGGAGTTCATCGCGCAGACGGCAGTCTATTGCCGCGAGCGCGGTCACATGAAGGACATGCCGGCGCTGCTGTGTGCAGCTCTGGCCACGTTGGATACCGCGATGCTCAAGCGCGTGTTCGACCGCGTCATTGATGACGGAAAGATGCTGCGGAACTTCGTGCAGATCGTGCGCAGTGGTGTCGCCGGGCGGAAGTCGCTCGGGACGGCGCCGAAGCGGATGGTGCAGCGGTGGTTCGACAGCCGCGAGGATGCCGCGGTTTTCCGTGCGAGTGTGGGCCAAAGCCCGTCGCTCGGTGACGTGGTGAAGATGGTGCATCCGCGCCCGGCCACGCCACAGCGGGCTGCGCTCTATGCGTGGCTGTGCGGACGGAAGTTCGACCGTGCGGCGCTGCCGGCGACGGTGGCGGCGTTCGAGCAGTGGAAGGAATCGCGCTCAGGCAAACTGCCGGACGTGCCGTTTCAGATGCTGACGGCGCAGCCGCTGACGGATGAGCAGTGGGCGGAAATCGCCCGCAGCGCTCCGTGGCAGATGACGCGGATGAACCTCAACACGTTCCTGCGTCACGGCGTCTTCAATCAGCGTGCCCTCGTGAACCGCGTGGCCAGCAGGCTGCGCGACAAGGAGGCGATCCGCAAGGCCCGCGCTTTTCCCTACCAACTCATGGCCGCGTTCATGAATGCCGATGCGGCCCTGCCGCGCGAAATCACGGACGCGCTCCAGGAGGCGATGGAAATCGCCGTGGAGAACGTGCCGTCGATCGAGGGCAAAGTGTGGATCCTGCCGGATGTGTCAGGTTCGATGCACTCGGCCGCGACCGGACAGCGCAAGGGCTCGACCTCGAAGGTCCGCTGCCTCGATGTGGCCGCGCTGGTGGCGGCGGCGTTCGTCCGCGTCAATAAGGATGCCGAAGTGCTGCCGTTCAGCGATGACGTGGTGCCCGCGAAGCTCAACGCCCGCGATTCCATCATGACCAATGCGCAAAAGCTCGCCGCTCTGCCTTCGGGCGGAACGAACTGCGCCGCGCCGCTCGCATGGCTCAACAAGCAGCAGGCCAATGGCGATCTCGTCCTTTACGTCTCTGACAACGAGTCGTGGATCGACGCGAACCGCGGAGGCCTCGCCACGCAGACGATGGCGGAATGGGATTCCTTCCGCCGCCGCAACCCGCGGTCGAAACTCGTCTGCCTCGACCTCCAGCCTAACGCGACATCG
>JANNVM010000375.1:0-14645 GCA_031414455.1 Verrucomicrobiota bacterium | reverse complement strand
GATGGTGCCGGCTCCCAAAGATCCTGAAGTGCCGCCGTCGCCCAATTGGAGAACTCCCTGACGAACCGTCGTTCCACCCGAGAAGCTATTGTTAGATGCAATAACCGTTGTGCAGGTGCCGATTTTGGCGAGGGCGGTGGTGCCTGCGCCATCGTTGATGCCAACGCGGACGGCGTCGAAGCTGGACACATTGCCGGATCCGAGGTTGAGCGTGCCAACCGTTCCGGCGACCGCATTGAGCACCGAGCCACCGGAGCCTTCGAGGCGGCTGATGGCTTCTGAGCGGCCATTGAGATCCAGCGTGCCGCCGTTCATCGTCACCGTGCCCGCGGCGTTGCCGTTGGCACCGCCATCAAAGATCTGATCCACAAAATTTTCGCCGATTGGCGATGTTAGAGAGGTCCCGGTGACACTGGTGCCGGTGCCGCCGAGGCGCAGGGTGCCACCATTGACAATGACACCGAGAGCGGCGGCGTGAACGCCGGTGCTGCTGTTCTTGGCGAGTTCGAGGACTCCGTTTTCAACCCTGAGGCGGAGACTGCCATTGTCGCCGTTGCCACCCATTACAGTGGTGCCGCTGCCAGCCTGAACGAGTTCGGTGTCGCCGCCGGCACCGCTGCCGGTTGTGGTGTGATCGAAGTTGTAGGTGTTCGACCGGTTGATGACGAGGTCCCCGCTGTTCTGGAGGGCGACGGTATTGGCACCGAGAACGCCGACGCCGAGGCTGCCGGTGGTGCCGCCGTTGCCGAGGCGCAGGACGCCGTCCGAAACGGTGGTGGTGCCGCTGTAGGCCTGATTGTTCAGAATAACCCACGTACCCTGACCGGCTTTAGTGAGCTGGCCGAAGCCGTGGGACGTCGCGCCCGAGGGATCACCGAGGACCGGAGCGAACGTATTTACGGGAAGCTGGCCGTTCACGATGTTGGCTCCGTTGTTGAGGATGCCGGCCGTGAGTTGGAGGTTGCGGAAGCTGCCTTCGGTGAAGCCAAGGTTGCCGTTATTGGTCAGGTGCAGAGCCCCGAATCCTGAGGCATCAATGGTCGAAGTCGGCGTGCCTCCGAGATTGAATCCCTGGCCCAGGGTGAAGAGCCGGTCAGAGCTGTCGCCATTGCCGACGTAACGCAGGGCGGAGTTGTTCAGCACGATATTCGCGGCAGCGCTGGAACTGGCACCGATGGACGACGGCGCACCGCCGCTGGAGAGTTTGGTGACGTTGAGTGTTCCTCCGGCCTGATCGCGGAAGCCGATCTCAACCACGCCGGTAACCGTGCTGGCCGGGTTGGTCAGTGAGATATTGCCGGTGCCGGTCTTTTGCAGTCCGGAGGTGCCCGAGAGGATGCCGGAAGCGCCGCCACCGCCGGTACCCTGATCGTGCAGACGGGCCTGATCGAAAAGATCCAGATTTCCGCTGAGCAGCACGTTGGTCGAGAACCGGATCGCTCCCAGATTGCCGGCGGCTTCCACGGCCCCCCATCCCGCGGCGGTGACATTATTATGAATGTAACTCGCGAGATTGTTGGTGGCCGGCGTCATGGCATAGAGGGCGAGTTGCGCGCCGTCTTTGATCGTGACGTTGCCGGTCCCGAGGGCGAGTGCGCCCTGAGGCACGGTGCGCCCGGCATTGAGCACGGTGCCGCCGGAGTAGGTGCTGGCGAGCATGGCATTACCCGTATCAACTCCCAGGCCGGTGAGCCCGCCGGGGCCATTTTTGATCAGTTCCACCGGACGGAAGCCGCCGCCGGCGAGCGGGGCGTTAACGATATTGACGCGGAGGTCGGCGGTGCCCCGGGCCTCGAAGGTCTCCGGTCCGTTCCAGACGAGACGGCCATTCGACGCGCCTGAGGTCAGGCTGCCGCCGTTCGCGACGGTAGTGCCGATGGTTTGATTGTTCGCCCGGATGATCAGGCCGCCGCTATTGAGGGTGATCAACTGGCCGGCACCAAGGGTCAGATTCTGCTCGTTGATGAGCGAATTGACCGTCTGACTGCCGGCGAGGGTGGTCGCGGCATTCACAAGAACATTGTCCGCAGCGGTGGCTCCGGCGAAGTTGGCGTTGGTGGTGGGGGCGACTCCGATAGTGCTGCCGTTCCATGTGGCAAAACCGGTGGTCGCCGGTGCCGGGCCCGCGGTGACTCCGGCACCGAGCACTCCGATGGCGGGTGCGGCTCCGTTGATAGTGGTCAGGACGACGTCCCCGGTGGTGCCGAATTGAATGCCCTGACGGGCCGGCAGCGTGACATCACCGAGTGTCAGGGAAGTGCCGGCAGCATTGTTGAAGAGACGTCCGTGGCCGGCAGTATTAACGAGGCCGAGGGTGTGGGAGCCGGCGACGTTCTGGAAGAGACCGCCGTTGAGTTGGAGAGTTTTGGTGAGTGTCGAGACCCCGCCGGTGTCGTCGAGATTAAAGGTGCCGCCCTTGAGGGCAACCACGCCGCTGCCATCAATGTTGGCGTTCGCGGTCGCAGTGATTGAGCCGGTGTAGATATTGAAGTTTCCACTGCCGGTGCCGGTCGTACTCCGGATGGTGACATCCCCGTTCGTATTGTTACCGCCGATCTTGTTCAGGGTGAATCCGCCGAGGGAGAAAGTGGAATGATCAAAGGCGATGCGGTTAAGGGCCGCGTTGCCGCCGTTGTTGACATAACTGTCCGCAGTGATCGTCACGCCGCCGTTCCATGTCTTGGTGCCGGCGCCGCCGCCGGTAGTGGAAATGGTGCCGCCGTTCCAGATGATGGGCTTGGCGTTGGTCTGGTCTGCGAATACGGAAAGATCCCCCGCGGAATTGACCACGACGGGGAAGGACGTATCGCCGAGGTTGTTGGTGGCCTGAACGCCCAACCGCCCCTGGTTGATGTTGATCCTTCCGACGGTGGCTCCGGCATTGGGTGCCCACCATTTTTCCCCGGTGCCGACCAGCGTGAGGGTGTTCGTGCCGCCCTGAAATGTCAGCCCGATGACTCCATCGGCGTTGAGCACGCCAGCCGTGCTGTTGTTCAAATCATAACGGACGGGTGTGCCGTAGGTGGCATCACCGGTCATGATGATTTTACCGGCGATGTTGAGATTCGTTTGGCCACCGCCGCCGTTCCAGAAGGCAGCCTGGCCAGGCATGCCGTTTCCGGTGATTTCGATAGTGGGCCTCGTGCCGGCGGCTGTCGGATTGCCTCCCGTCGTGGCATTGCCGGCAACGCCATTGGCGTCGAAAGTGGCACCGGCGGCAACGGAGACTGTGCGCGTGCCGAGAGCGGTATTGTTGCCGGCCTTTAACGAACCCGCGAGCACATTGACGCTGGCGGCAGAGAAGTTAGCCCCTGTGCTGCTGACCGTCAGAATGCCATTGCCGGTTTTGGTGAGCGTGCCGGGACCGGTGATTGTGCCGTTGAGGGTGACATTGGACAGGGCATCCTGAACCCGAATCCGACCGGTGTCCGCCGCGGAAAGGCCGAGGGTAAGATTCCGCCCGGAAGCAGTGCTCCCTCCGTCAAAATTGAGCGTGCCATTGGAGATCGTAACGGCACCGGTACCGAGCGATCCGGCCGCTCCGTTTCCGGAGAGGGTGCGCAGATTGACCTGTCCGCCAGTGAGGCTGACGGCACCGGAGAAATCGTGCGCTTCGCCGCGGATGCTGAGGTTGCCGCCGGCAACATTCAGGCCGGTGGGACCGGAAATGGTTCCACTGCCGCCCAGGGTATAGTTGCTGCCCGCGGCATCCACAAGAATGCTGGCCGGCATGACGACTCCGGAAATGTTGACGTTCGGCGCCGAGTCACTCCCGTCAAAATTCGCCTGGTCGAGATGGTAGAATTTATCCGGCCCCGTACTGCTGAGCCAGTTCGCCGAGGTCCCGGCATCCCATGTCGCCGTGCCACCGGTGCCGGTGTAGCTGACAATGTCCGCCGCACCGGCAACAACCACTTTGACCTGACCAGGTGTCGAAACCGGATCGAGCGTAAAGGTTTGCCGGTATTGGGAGGCATTTCCAATGTTAATGGAGCCGGGGGCCGCGAGGGCTCCCGTGTAGGTGGCAATGGTATAGCTGCCGCTGGCGAATCCGCTGCCGGCAGTGTAATCCTGACCAAAAGCCGGGCGGAGATTGATCGTATTGGCACCGGCCACATTCAGATTGCCGGTCACGGCGACGAGGTCCGCACTGGCAGTCGCATTGCCGAGGTCGAAGTTGACGGTCGTTCCATTGAGGTTCAGATCACCATTGATACTCGTGGTGCGGATGGCGTTAAGGGCACCGACATTGAACGTACTGCCGGTGCTGGTGGTTACTGCGGCGTCAATGTCGGTGGCCGCGACACCGCTCCGGCCCGCAGTCAGAATGCCGCCGGCGGGCAGTGTCCAGGCTCCGCCAGGGAGGAAGGAGGCACCGTCCCCCATGAGCACCTGCCGGGTCGAGAGCGAGGCGGGGCCACCCGTTAGGCTGACGGTGCCGGCATTGATGGCAAGGGGGCCACTGAAATTCGACGCTCCGATGTTGAGCCGTCCGGCGGAGACCTTCGTCAGCCCCCAGATACCGCCGGCCTGCTGGACGCCGGCGGGCAGAGTCAGTTGCGTCAGGCCTCCCGCGGCCGGATTCACATTGATGGTCGCATTGCCCCCGAGAACGATAGCGGATGAAAGCGTGGAGGCGGGCGAATTGCTTCCGAGTTCATTGATGGTACTGCCATTGGCCAGAACGATGTTCCGCGTCTGAGCACCGGCGGCATTGGCCCAAAGGGCCAGCGAAGCATTGGATTGCACATTGATCGCACCGGCTCCTTTGACCTGAGTAGCGCCTTCGATGGAAAACGTGCCCGCCGAGACGTCGATATTGCCGGATGAGATGGATCCCCCGACAACGCTGAACTGATTGGCACCGATCTTGTTCAGCCGGAATCCGCCGAGGTCAAGCAGCGGGGTACCATTGCGGAGGTCGAAGCGCCCGGACCCGCCGACAGCAGAGCTCCCGGTCAGGATGACCGTGCTGAGAGCATTGTTTTGGCCCGCACCATTGTTGAGGAGCGCGGCACCATTGGTCCCCGAGCCGAAGCCGGATATCCTGACAATTTCGTTGGCACCGGTGTTGATGGCGTTGACGTTCAGAGTGGCCCCGGCGTTGACGATCGTTTCATTGCCTGCGCCCTGCGCTCCCAGCGCCGTCGCATTGCCAAGAGTCACTGTGGCACCGCTGAGCAGCGTGAATGTGTTGGAAAAAGTGTTCGCTCCACTCAGAACGAGGGCACCGGCACCTGAGGCCACGATGGGGTCCGCGGTGGCTCCACTCACAATGGGAGCGCTGATTGTGGCGGTTCGGTTATTGACGATGATTTGCGCATTCCCGCTCGCAACATCCATCGCGAGGAAATTCCCTGCGGCGGACGCAAGCGTCCAGTCGTTGCTCGCCGTGGTAAGATCTTCGAAACGCAGGATGCCCACCGTACGGGTGGTCCCGGCGGCTCCGTCAATCGTGACCGTGCGGTTGGCGGTGATGTTGAACTGGAGATTCGCCGTCGCGCCGATCGCATCCGGAACGCCTCCGCCCCATCGGCTGGCGGTGCTCCAGTTGTCCGCGGCGTCCGCGTTCCAGGTGGATTGAGCTTTAGCAAACGGCACCGTGGCGAGAACACCGATGAGCGACGGGAAAACAAAGGAGATGCGATTCATAAGATTAGGGAACTAACGTCATGCCAAAGGGGTATCGGGCGGTCACTCGAACTCCTGTCCTGGATTGAAATTGGGTGAATTCTTTTTTTCTTAATGATTCACGCGGCTACTTGTAAAGGAAAATACGGGCGATTTTCGTTCCCCGGTGATGGATCAGCAATTCCCCGGGGGGGAAGGGATTCGCCACCGTGATCAGGGCATCAACTCGACCCGCAGGCGGACAAAACGCCGGCGCTCCGTGACGGGCGAAGGATCGCGGCAGGTCACGGTCTCAGTACCATCACCATGGTCGGTTACCGACACGGGAGGTTCCGACATCGGCAGCCAGCCGGCAGCGATATCGGAGCCGGACTCGGGATGATAGACGAGATCGAGGGCGTTTTTTACCCGCCGGAAAGTGATCGTGCGGTAGGTATTGCCGGTGATTTCGACAGTTCCTCCGGAGGGCAGACCTGATTCAGAGGCGACTTTTGGATTTCCGCCGAGGGCGTATTCCATGAGGTTGGTGGAGGTATCGCTGTCGCCATTGACCTCCGGCCCGCTGACGAGGGGATCGTCCCGCTCTGCGACCGTGAACGGAGTATTGGCCCAGTAGTTGTAAACAATCCCGATGACCGGATTGGCCGCAGCGGGTGAACCGCCGGCGGTGAGACTAACTCCCCATCGCGGCCGGCCGCCCCATTCATTATAAGGAGTAACAGCGGGATTAACGATGACGAGAGAATGCCCGGCGTGGTCCGCGGGCGGGTACCATGAGTCGTTATACGAGAATTCGAGCACCGACTCCCCGACGACATCAACAAGGTGAATGGTTTCGCCGCTGTTGTCGAGTTGACCGGTCCAGGGGCCCAGGACGGTCGCGGTGACGGCGGGGTAGCGGAGCGCAAAAGCAGCGGGGCTGGCGGCCACGATTAATTTGACACCGGCGGCGAGTGCAGTTCCCGCGGGAAAGGTGAAGTCAACCCCTTCGGTGAACCGGGCACCGGCCAGATTCAGGGTGGAGACACCGGTATTAGTTAGTTCCAGCCATTCGAAATCGGGAGCAGTGAGCGCGGGATTGGAGGCGAGTTCTGCCGGGGACGGCCCGTTGGGCTCGAAGAGGATTTGCGTGACCCGCAGCGACTGCTGGGCTTCGGTGGGGGCGGGAGCCCACGTGCTGGTGGCGACCTCGGTACCTTCCGGAGTGGAAAGCACCAGCGTTTCACCGCGGGCCGAGAGCTGGCCGCTGTAGGGCCCGGCACAGAAGCAGAACTGACCGGCCCGCGGGCCGGTGGTTCGCGCCCGGAATCCCACCGGATCACGGGCGATGAAGAGCGCTCCAATATTCTGCGTGGTCCCGTTGCCGGGAGGAAGGACAACGCCGTCCGGAATCCGATAGTCTATGGCACCGCTCAAGACCCATCCGGACACATCCACGGCAGCGGAGCCTGCGTTGGTTAGTTTGATGTATTCCTGATTTCCATTACCCGGATTGAAATCAACCGCTGCGATCTCGATGGCGGGAGCGGCTGGCTGGGCTGGCGGCATGGGCTGTCCCTGATGAGTGATCCCGTAGAGCGTGGTCCGGCGACCGGCGAGAAATGGAGGAATCGTCGTGCGGTTGAGGTTGGTGTTTGGATTCGCGGCCGGATAGGGCGGGCTCGGATTGGAACTGATGAGGCGATTCAGGTAGGTGCGCAGGCGGTGGTCGGCTGCCCGGGAATCGGTGTAAGCGATCTGCGTGCCGCTCCCGTCCACCCAGAAACCCCACTTCTTGAAATCAATCTCCGCATCGCTGAGCCCCGGCGGCACGCCGGCGGGATCGATCCGGTCCGCCCAGTAGCGCATCCGGGTTTCGAATTCGGCCGCCGGGCTGGCGGTGGTGCCCACAAACCGGTCCATCAGCGTCCGCAGACGGCGCATGTACATTTGCACCAGTTCGGGAGCCGCACTGGCGCCTGACCCGCCGCCGCCGGCGTAAATCAGGGACTTGAGCCGGTTGGCCGGCCCCAGCACGACACCGATCGAGGAATCAATATCGTCGTCGAAATACGCCGGACCACCGACCCAGGTGTGCCCGAAGGTCAGATCCACATCCCACGGGAGCAGGTACCACTCGCCGGTATCGTCCGAGTCCCGGTACATGTAGTAGTTTTTGTGCCCCCAGTCGTTGTGCAGGATCATGGTGGTGACCGCCAGTATGTTCACCAACTGGGCAATGTTGATGTTGTCGTAGGCGTAGGTCCGGCGCTGGGCGAGCGTATTCGTTTCGGCCAGGGCGGCGACGAGCGCAGCAAAATCCGCAGTGCCCTCGGTCTTGCGGGTTTTCTTCTCCACGCCGCCGCCGTTGGTGGTCGTGATAGTGGACCCGTCGAGGGAGTTATACACTTTATAGAGTGCCCCGTTGGGATCGAGCCCGAGGCGTTCGAGGAACCGGTCATCGGCATCTTCAACGAAGTCCCCGATGGAATGAAACACCCCGTTGCGCTGGATGCGGACCGGGAAGGCATAGTGGCCTTTCACACCGGCGGAGGCATAGGTCTCGTAGGCCAGTGTGGTCCGCATTTTCGATTTGTCCGCATAACTCGACAGAAAGTTGATATCTTTGGCGCGGCGCGCATTCGGATCATCGAATACCTTCATCCGGTGGTCCGATGGCGTATCAATGTCATTGCTCTTTTTTGGAAAGCCCTGCGTGCTCTGGCCATGCACGGTAGCCTGACAGTTATCGTAGAGTTCACCTTTGAAATAGAGAGTGATGGGTGACTTCGTATTGGTGTCAGGGTTCACACTGGCGGCCATGAACCAGTGGACCACCGGCAGAGTGGAGGTCGTCACCGACGGATCATCCGCGATGGTTCCGAAGTACTGCTGATCCTCGGACGGAACCAGATAGGGCGGTGCTTTGGTCACATTACCGGCATCATCGGCGGCCTCCACCCGCCACCGGATCAACTGCCCCGGCTGAAGATTGTTAGTTGTGATGGCGGCCGAATAAACGCCGTCGCCGGCCGCGACATCGCCGCCGGTGCCGGCGTCGTTCATGGCCATTGTCTGCCCGGTCTCGAACATCTGGCGATACTTGAGGACCACGCCGGAGACCGGCCGGACCGTGGCGGCGACGCGGGTGGTGACGAGGATCCCGGCATTGAGAAGCGGCGGCGGCTGCCCCTGACGGATTTCCGCCACGAAATTGGTGGTATCGCTGCCATCATCGTCCGCAGGACCGACATCAACGAAGAAGTCCAGCCGGTCACCGGCGGCGAGTGTCACCGGGAGCGTGAAGGCCTGGGAGTCGCCCTTGGTGACCGCGGAGAACAGTTGGCCGCCGTTGCGGTAGATCCGTCCGGTGGTGCCGTCACCGGCCGTGCCGGGGCGGGTAAAGTTGCCGGTGATGGTGTGAGGTCCGTCCACCGTGCTGGTCCACCGGGCAACGGGTGCTTCCCTTGGACCCGGGGCGGAGTCATTGGGATGCATGGATTCGCCGGCGAGGTAGGTCCACGGTGCCGCTCCGGCAGTGTTGTGATCCCACGTGGTTCCCGACCACCATTGAGTCGTGCCGTTCCAGACCCCCTGGCCCTCTCCTCCAGGCATCAGAGTGAACGTTGTCAGGTAATTGTAGGTCCCGGTGCCGGCGTGATATCCCCAGGTCCAGCCATTCTGCCCCTGGACGCCGGAGAATCCGCTCGCGGACGAAGTCACCAGCGGCAGGCTTTCCATTCCGCCCCAGGCGGTTTGCACCTGCAGTGGCGGCACCGTTTCCGTGGTCTCCGCCAGCGATGGCCCCAGGGCGGTGGTGCCGGCGTTGTTTCCATTGTTAGGCGTCGGTGTGCTGAAATAGACCGTCGTGCCATTCAGTTCCGGAAAGAGCAGCGCCTCCAGTTGCGGATTGAAGATCGCGTCGTTCCCGGTCGCCGTCGCATTGATGCCATGAATCGCGAGTACGTTGGTGCCGGGGAAGAGAATTCCGGCGTCGTCGCCGCCGACGAGGGAAATCGTCTTTAAATTCGCCGCCTCGACATCGGAATTCGCGAGGCTGGGAACGCCGGTGCAGTTGTAAGGGACCGGCACCACCGGCAGCGCCGGCGCCGTGGATGAGAGGGCATGCGCCTTGAATACTCCATTGATGTAACCCACGAAGCCGTCGTCATGGTTCATTCGCAGCACGAGTGACCTCATCCGGGAAGTATCCGCCACGGTGAATGGGATGCGGATGTAAATCCCCCGGTTTTTGCTCCGGTAAATTGCCTGCACATTGCCGTCCGGGGCAATCATGGAGGGAAACAGATTCCCGCTGTTCAGATTCAGCGGATCCACGCTCGGCGTCACCGTCGTATAGCCGATTCCCGTATGAACGCCCGTCCAGCCAGCCACTGAATCATCGAATCCCGGCGTCATCCATGTCGCCTCGTCGGCATTGTCAGCCGGGGCCAGAAGACTCGGGACCCGCACCCGCGCTGCCGGTCCTGGCGTGGTATTGGAGCCAGCGGAAATCAACACCACCGGCGACGGTGTGGATTCACCGAGACCGTAGGAAATATTCGCAAACTGCGGTGGATAGGATGCTCCGAAATCCTGCTCGACCGTCACGCCGCCGGGACGCACCAGCGCGAGATATTCACCATTGGCCCGGAGATTGAAATTGGTGTGCAGCGGGTGCGCCGGATCCCGCCGGTCTTCATTCGAGGCCCACACCAGCAGACGCTGAAAGCCGCCAAGCGTGACCGCCGGAAACGTCCATTTTGTCAGATTTCCGGCGCTGTCCGTCAGATGCCATCCGACGAGAGAAGCCGAGGCGGCGCTGGTATTCACAATCTCAATCCAGTCGGAATAATTGCCATCGTCGTCCGCGATGCCGGAGGTGTTGCTGGCCATGAATTCCGTAATGCGCAGATCAGCCCGGGCGGAATGAAGGGGCGCTGAAAGGACCGCGGCCAGCGCCAACAGTATGGAGTTTCGGAATGGGGTGATGAAGGGCATGAGCTTGGAATGGGTGCGGCTCCGGCTTCCTCGTTTCCAGGATAACGGGGACAACGGCACCCTGGAAAGGGCACCAGGAAGCCGAGGGGTTAATCTGGTTGTAACGGAGAGACCTCCCAAGGTGCAAACCAAAAATTCGGCACCCCTTCGCCTAACGAAACAAATCGCGGCCGGCCTATTCCTGCCACTGACGAAAGGCCTCAATGGCCTCGTATTCCGCCATGCCAAGGTCGTCATACTTGCGCGCAGTCTCGCGATTGCGGTCGCCGCCGAGATGATCGGGAAGAGTGTGCGTCATAAACTTCTGGGCCGCCGCGAGTTTTCGCGCCATCTGGTCGGGACTCATCGGCACGGCCATTTGGATCTCGTGCGGCTCGAACTCGTGCTGGTGGCAACGATACAGCCACACCCGGCACTGCGCGCGCCACGACGCGGCGGCGCGTTCACTCATCGCCTGACGGAAGGCGGCGAAGGCCATTCCCTGGACGCTGCTGGGGTCGGCGAGATCGCCGGTGATATAAATCTGGTGCGGCTGAAGGCGGTCGAGCAGCGCACCAACGCGGGCGGAATCCTTGTTAGTGAGCCGGAACTGCCGGTAGCGGCCCTCGCTGTAGAACGGGAGATCCAGGAAATGCACGTTGGCCGGCGTCACGCCGAGACTCTGTGCGGCATCCCGCGCTTCGCCGCGACGGATGAGGGTCTTCAGATCACGCAAACGGCGCGGCGGATCGCCGAACATTCCCTTGGCCGTGATTTCTTCGATAACCCCCGTCGCGTAGCGCACCGCCTCCTGCCAGCGGGCCGGCTCCGCGGTTTCCTCCAGAACCCGCGCGAACCGCAGCGCCTCAGTATCCGTCACGCGGAGGTCGCCAGTCGTCATGCAGACGATGTGGACTTTGTGCCCCTGACCGATGAGCCGCTCGATGGTACCCCCCATGCCCAGCACTTCGTCCTGCGGCTCCGGCGCGAAGACGACGCAGGTCTTGGGAAACGGCAGCGCGCGCTCGGGCCGCGACGTGTCGTCCGCATTCGGCTTGCCGCCCGGCCAGCCGCTGATCGTGTGCTGCTGCCGGTTGAAGATATCAATGTTCAAATGATAGGCGCTGCCCCAGCGGGTCAGCAGTTCGGCCATGCCGTTTTCGTTATACTCTTCGTCGAGCAGCTTGAGCACCGGCTTCTTCTCGCGCTTTGACAGCCAGCAAACCGCGCGGCGCGTTTCCTGCGGCGTCCATTCGGCGCGGCCCACGAGCCATGGCAGTTTGATGCGGGTCAGCGCGGTGCTGGCCGCGGTATTGATGAAAAACCTGGCATCATCGTGACTCTGCAAAAAGCTCGCCGATACGGCTTCGGTTTCCGGCCCTTCCACCGCTCTGGCCACGATCTCGGCCTTGTTCTCACCCCACGCCATCAATGCCACTTTTTTCGCACGAAGGATCGTTCCAACCCCCATCGTGATAGCGAACCGCGGCACATTTTCCTCGCCGAGAAAATCCGCCGCCGCATCCTGACGGGTCACGCGGTCCAGCGGAATAAGGCGCGTGATGGAATCGCGCGATGAGCCGGGCTCATTGAAGCCGATGTGCCCTGTTCGCCCAATGCCGAGAATCTGGAGATCCACGCCGCCCGCATCCGTTATCGCCTTTTCGTAGGCAGCACAATGATCGAACACCTCATCCAGCGGCACCGTGCCGTCAGGCAGGTGAATGTTCTCCGCCGGCAGGTCAATGTGCGCGAACAACTGCTCCTGCATGAAGCGGAAGTAACTCTCCCGGTGATCGCGGGTAAGGCCGTAGTATTCGTCGAGATTGAAGGTAATGACGTTTTTGAAACTCAGCCCCTCTTCGCGGTGCAGACGAATCAGTTCGCGATAAAACGGCACCGGAGTGGAGCCCGTGGCCAGCCCGAGCACGGCGGGTTTTCCGGCGTTGTTCCTCTCTTCGATGAGCGCTTTCACCTCCTGGGCCAGCGCCGCGGCGGCGTCTCCGGCCGTGGAAAAGATGAGGGTGGGGGTTTTCTCGTGCTGTTCCTCAGGGGAAGTTTTCGCATGCATGGGTCGGGGAGTATTTAGTGTGCAGTTTTCAGTTTTCAGACGGGCACAGGGCGCGATGAGTGCCGCAACTTTCTGTATGTCACCATCAGCCCTCCCAAACGCAAGCTCTGATACAATTCCTCCCATCCGCGTCTGGCTGCTCATGGGAGTGTGCGGCTGCGGCAAGACGGCGGTGGGGGAAGCCCTCGCGGCACGGCTGGGCGCGACGTTCGTGGACGCCGACGATCTGCATCCGCCGGAAAACAAAACGAAGATGTCGGCGAAGATTCCGCTCACCGACGCCGACCGCTGGCCGTGGCTCGAAAAACTGCGCCGGGAAGTGATCGACTCCACGCCGCCTGGACGGGTGACGGTGCTGGCGTGCTCGGCACTCAAACGAGCCTACCGTTCCGTGCTCATGTCAGGACTGCCGGGCGTGCTCCTCGTCCATCTGCATGGTACGTCCGAACTCATTTCCGCGCGGCTCGCCGCACGGCGCGGCCATTTTATGCCGCCGGATTTGCTGCGCAGCCAGTTTGAGACGCTTGAAGTGCCGGATGCCAGCGAGGGCATCGTCGTTAGCATCGACGGCACCGTGGACGAAATCGTGGACCGCATCCTGCAAGCTGCCGCCCCGGCAAATTCCCCGAACTAAGCCAGAATTCCCTTCACCACCTTGCCGTAAACATCCGTGAGGCGAAAGTCACGGCCGGCGTAGCGGTAAGTGAGTTTCTCATGATCAAGGCCCAGCAGGTGCAAAATGGTGGCATGAAGATCGTGAACGTGAACCGGATTCTCCGTGGCGTTCATGCCGAGTTCGTCGCTGGCGCCGTAAGCCATGCCCCCGCGGACGCCGCCGCCGGCGAGCAGCGTGGAGAACGCGGTGTGGTGGTGATCGCGTCCGGCCTTGTCACTCTTATCCTTCTCACGGTTTTCCGCATAGGGAGTGCGTCCGAATTCACCGCCCCAGATCACGAGCGTGTCGTCGAGCATCCCGCGCTGTTTGAGATCAGCGATCAGCGCAGCGCCGGCCTTGTCGCCATCGGCACAGAGTTTCGGATGGCGGGTGTGGTGGTCAGCGTGCGTGTCCCACGGCTGGTTGTCGTTGCTGGTGTAATAGACCGTGACGAAACGAACACCGCCCTCGAGCAAACGGCGGGCGAGCAGACAGGAGCGGGCAAACGGCGTGTCGCCGTAGGCATCGCGCGTCGCCTGGGATTCGCGGCTGATGTCGAAGGTGGCCATCGCCTCGCGCTGCATGAGGAAGGCGGTTTCCATGGCGCGGATTTCGCCTTCGAGCGCGGCATCACCTTCGCGCTGCGCGAGGTGGCGGCGGTTGAGTGCCCCAAGGAGATCAAGTTGCTCGCGCTGCTCTGAGTGGGCGAGGCGCGGGTTGCGAATATTCGCGACCAGTTTGTCCACGGCCATATCAGACGTCAGCACACTGGTGGCCTGAAATTCAGCAGGGAGGAAACTGTTGCTCCACAATGCCGGGCCGACCACGATTTTCGGACTGGGCCGCAGCACGATATATCCGGGCAGGTTCTGGTTTTCAGTGCCCAGCCCGTAGAGCATCCATGACCCGATGGACGGCCGGATCGGCTGGAGATTGCCCGTGTGCATCTGGAGCAGCGCCGGCTCGTGATTCGGCACATCCGTGTGCATCGAGCGGATGATGCAGCAGTCGTCGATGATCTTTGCAAGGTTCGGCAGAGTCTCACTCACTTCAATGCCGCTCTGGCCGTTTTTTGAGAACTGATAGGGAGACGGCAGGAAGCCGCTGCCTTTGCTCTTCTTGAACAGTTCACCCGATGGCTGCTGACCCGCAAAATCCTTGAGGCGCGGCTTGGGGTCGAACGTGTCGATATGCGAAGGACCACCGTTGAGGAAAAGGAAGACCACCCGTTTCGCCCGCGGGGCAAAATGCGTGAGGCGCGCCGCGTCTGCGGCCTGCGCGGTGTTCCCTCCCATCACGCCGGCGAGGCCCAGCATGCCGATGCCGGTG
>JANNVM010000374.1:0-2863 GCA_031414455.1 Verrucomicrobiota bacterium | reverse complement strand
GTTTGCGGCTTGATATTCATCGTGTCCCTCGTGCGCAGCCGGGGCATCAGACGGCAACGCGGCTGGCTCCGTGATGTCGTATTTTTTCCGGATCGCAGCGAGGTCTGCCCTGGTTTTCTCGACGACTTCGAGTTGACGCTGCGCCTTCGGTGAGATCCACGGGCTCAGCCCGCTGGAATGCTGCCCTGGGTGGCGGCGGAGGTCGGCGTAGGATTCACGGATGGCGTTGGCGATGTCAGCGGTCTCATCGCTTCCTTCGCCGCATACTGTGACCGAGATGATAGCCGTGCCTGGTTCCCGTGCGGTCCACACCAGCCTGCTGATTCTGGATTCCGCTTCCTCCGCACTGGTTTGCCAGGCTCTTTCAAGTTCAAGTCGCTTTATTACGGGCAGGAGAACTTCGGTGGAGGTCATCAGCCGGACCTGGGACTGAAGCCATTTGGTTTCCTGATCTTCGTTATACCAGTCCGCGGCGTAGAGGATCTCAAACCTCGTCTGCGCGCTGTACTTGCCGGGAATACCCAGTACGACGCGGCGATGGAAGTCCCTGACCAGCATCAGACCTGTCCCGACCACGGCGGCGGCCAGCAACGACAGGACGATGACGAGAGTTCTCCGCATGGCCCGATCATGTGCCGCAGACCGCGCCGCGCAATGTCCGCGTATCGCGGCCTGCGCGGCGAAAGGTCACCGCCGACGCGGCGGCTCCCGGGTTGCGGCCCTCCGGCGATGCGGTATGCGCGAGGCACTTCACCACTGCCCATTCATGAACATCACCCGCCTGTGTTTCGCTTTCTCCCTTATTCTGTCGGCGCTGCCCGCTTCCGCAGAGGCACCGCTTCGCACGCAGGCTTCGCCGCCGACTGCGCTGGATCGATACGTGGCGGCGAAGGACGATCACTTCGCGTGGAAAGTGGTGAGCCAGGCACCGGTGGCGGGTGGAACGTTCACCGTCATTGAACTCACCTCGCAGCAGTGGCTGACCGAGAAGGAAGTGGACAAGCCGGTGTGGAAGCACTGGCTGAAAGTCATCACCCCTGACAAGGTGGAAAACCCGGTGGGCCTGCTCATGATTGGCGGCGGCAGCAATGACAAACCCGCGCCCGAAAAAGCGGATGCGAACCTGACGATGATCGCGCTCACCGCAAAGTCCGTGGTTGCCGAGTTATCCAACGTGCCGAGCCAGCCGCTGGTATTTGTTGGGGATGGCCAGTCGCGCAAAGAGGACGACATCATTGCCTTCTGCTGGGACAAATTCCTTCGCACCGGAGACGAGCGCTGGCCAACACGGCTGCCGATGACCAAGGCGGCGGTGCGCGCGCTGGATGCCATCACCGCCTTTTCCGCCACGGAGCAGGGAGGGAAGAACAAGGTGGAGAAATTCTTCGTTGCCGGTGCTTCCAAACGAGGCTGGACGACGTGGACCACCGCCGCCGTGGACCCCAGAGTGGTCGGCATCGCACCTATCGTCATCGATGTGCTCAATCTCGTGCCTTCACTGGCTCACCACTGGGAGTGCTACGGATTCTGGGCACCCGCCATCGAGCCTTACACAAAGATCAAACTCGCCGAGTGGGCCGGCACGCCGGAATTCCAAAAACTCGCCGACATCGAAGACCCGTGGGAATACCGCGCGCGCTTCACGCTGCCAAAGTACATCATTAACTCCGCCGGCGATCAGTTCTTCCCTTCCGAGTGCTCGCACTTCTACTTCGATGGACTCCCCGGGCAAAAGTGGCTGCGCTACGTGCCCAACTCCAACCATTCGCTCAAAGGCAGCGATGCATGGATGTCGCTCCTCGCCTTCTATAACGCCAGCACCACCGGAGCGAAACTGCCGGAGCTCACATGGGCCAGCAGCGGCGAGGGTCAGCTTCGCGTGACTTCCAAAGACAAGCCGTCCGAAGTTCTCCTCTGGCAGGCCACCAACGAAAAAGCGCGCGACTTCCGGCTCGAATCGCTGGGGCCTGTCTGGAAAAGTTCGAAACTCTCTCCGGCAGGCGGCGATGTGTGGGAGGCGAAGCTTGCTCGTCCTGACAAAGGCTGGAGCGCTTTTTTCATCGAGATGACATTCCCCAACAACGCCGGCTTCCCGTTTAAGTTCACCACGGAAGTGCGGGTCACCCCTGAGGAGAAGCCGTTCAAGTATGAGGCGCCAAAAGGGCGGCCTCAGTGAAGGCGGCGGCGGTTGATTATACGATGGTGCGCTCGCGCTGCCAGGGGCTGCCGGGGTCTGTGCTTTCGAGATGAGTAATGGCCACAGCGAGGGCATCCGCGGCGTCATGCGGGGGCGTTTCAGTTAATTTCAGCAGCGCGCGGACCATAAACGCGACCTGGGCTTTATCCGCGGCGCCGCGTCCGACAACCGCCTGCTTCACGCGGCGCGGCGGATACTCGCAGATTTCCAGTCCCGCCTCGGCGGGAGCCATCACGGACGCGGCGCGGGCGGCACCCAGCGTGATGGCAGTGCGGAAGTTTTGCACGTAAATCGTGCTCTCGATGGCGCAGGTGTCAGGTTTGTGGAGGCGAATAAGTTCGCGCATGGCCTCGAAAATGGCGACGAGGCACGCCGACTGCCGCACGCCCGGCTTATTGCGAATAACGCCCCACGCGATGCCGCGGTTTACTTTGCCGGTGCGCTCGACAATGGCCCAGCCGGTGTTGCGCAGGGCGGGGTCTATGGCGAGGACGCGCATGGGTGTGAGGATTCTGATTCCGTGCGTTTCCATTCGCCGTTCCACTGCCGCAGTTCGCAGGGCTGGAACTGCTTCTTGTAGCCCATGCTCGGGCTGCCGGGGACGTAATAGCCGAGGTAGAGCCATTTCTTGCCGGCCCGCTGCGCATGGAGAAAACTCTGGAGCAC